>DATIEU010000533.1:0-2835 GCA_035455565.1 Steroidobacteraceae bacterium
GCCGCGTCTGATTCGATCGACGGGCGACTTCGCATATACTGCGCGACCCGTTGACCCTGCCGGTCGAGACTCAAGGTTCCGATGAATCGTTTCGTCATGACGCTTGTCACCGCATCGCTGACTGCCTGCGCCGCCACCACCCCGAGCCCGGCACCCACCACGCCCGCCACGTCCGAGGTGCAGCTCGGCACCGGCCTCGACACCGCGGGGTTCGATCGCGCCCTGCGCCCGCAGGACGACCTGTTCCGCTTCGTCAACGGCAAGTGGCTCGAGACCACCGAGATCCCGGCCGATCGTTCCAACTACGGTGCGTTCGTCGCGCTCGACGACCAGGCGCAGGCCGACCTGCGCGCCATCGTCGAGGAAGCCGCCAATGCCAAGGGGCAGGCGGCGGGTTCCGACGCGCAGAAGATCGGCGACTTCTACCTGAGTTACATGGACGAGCCGCGCGCCAACGCGCGCGGGCTCGAGCCGCTGGCGGGCGAGCTCGAGCGGATCGATGCGCTCAAGGATCGCAAGGCCCTGAACCATTACTTCGGTTACGCGCAGCAGGTGGGTGTCACCCATCCGATCTGGCTCTACATCGCGCAGGATGAAAAGAACACGACGGCGTATATCCCGTACGTCTATCAGAAAGGCCTGACGCTTCCCGACCGCGACTACTATCTGAAGACCGACGAGAAATTCATCGCCATTCGCGCCAAGTACCTGGCATACGTTACCCAGGTGCTCGGGAAGGCGGGCGTCGCCGACGCCGCGGCCGCGGCGCAGCGGATCATGACGCTCGAAACGCGCCTGGCCGAAGCGCACTGGACGCGCGTGCAGAATCGCGACGCAGTCGCGACCTACAACAAGTACGGCATTGCTGAAGCCAACAAGCTCACGCCCGGGTTCGACTGGAGCGTGTTCTTTGCTGGCGCGTCGCTACCGCCGCAGGACTTCGTGATCACGCAGCCGAGCTTCTTCGCCGCGCTGGGCGCTGCACTCGCCGAGGTGCCGGTCGCGGAGTGGAAGGTTTATCTCAAGTTCAAGTTGATCAATGCCTATGCGCCGTACCTGAGCGCGGACCTGGTCGATCTGCATTTCGATCTGCATGGGCGCACGCTCAAGGGTATTGCGGAGATTCGCCCGCGCTGGAAACGCGCCATCGAGGCAATCGATGACTCGATGGGCGAGATCGCGGGCCGGTTGTACGTGGAGAAGCATTTCACGCCCGACGCCAAGAAGCGCATGGACGAGCTGGTCGCGAACCTGCTCGAGGCTTTTCGCCTGTCGATCGACGAGCTCGACTGGATGAGCCCGGCGACCAAGGTCGAGGCGCAGAAGAAGCTCGCCGCGTTTACGGTCAAGATCGGCTACCCGAGCAAATGGAAGGACTACGGCGCGCTCACGATCAGCAAGGACGACCTGGTGGGCAATATGCTGCGCTCGGCCGCCGTCGAGCACGCACGCGCGAACGGCAAGCTCGGCAAGCCGGTCGATCGCACCGAGTGGCTCATGACGCCACAGACCGTGAATGCCTACTACTACCCGCCGATGAACGAGATCGTGTTCCCGGCGGCAATCCTGCACCCGCCGTTCTTCAACGTCGCGGCCGACGACGCCACCAACTACGGTGCGATCGGCGCCGTGATCGGTCACGAGATCAGCCACGGCTTCGACGACCAGGGCCGCAAGTACGACGGGCAGGGGAATCTGCGCGACTGGTGGACGGCGGAGGACGGCGAGCGCTTCAAGCAGCGTGCGGCGCGGCTCGTGGAGCAGTATTCGTCGTACAGCCCGATCGATAACATGAAGGTGAACGGCGAGCTCACGCTCGGCGAGAACATCGGTGATCTCTCCGGGCTCGCGGTGGCCCACAAGGCCTACCTGCTGTCGCTCCGCGGTCAACCGGCACCGGTCATCGATGGCTTCAGCGGCGAGCAGCGCTTCTTCATGGGCTGGAGCCAGGTGTGGCGCCGCAAGTACCGCGAGGAAGACCTGCGCTCGCGTCTCATGACCGATCCGCACAGCCCGAGCGAGTATCGCTGCAACGGGATCGTCACCAACATGAACGAGTTCTACCGCGCGTTCGACGTCAAGCCCGGCGACAAGCTCTATCGGCCACCCGAGGCGCGCGTCGAGATCTGGTAATACAGGAGGGACCTCATGCGTCTCGCAATGCTGTCGACCGTGATTCTCGCGGCGCTCCTGTCAGGCTGCGGCTACAACACGCTGCAGTCCTCCGACGAGCAGGTGAAAGCCGCCTGGTCCGAGGTGCTCAATCAGTACCAGCGCCGCGCCGACCTGGTGCCGAACCTCGTGAACGTGGTGAAAGGCGCCGCGGCGCAGGAGAAGAGCATCCTCGAAGAAGTCACCGAAGCGCGCTCGCGCGTGGGCTCCATCCAGGCGACGCCCGAGCTCATCAATGACGAGGCGGCCTTCAAGCGCTTCCAGGATGCGCAGGCGAGTCTCACGAGCGCGCTGTCGAGGTTGCTCGCGGTGGTCGAGAACTACCCGCAGCTGCAGTCGATCCAGGCCTATCGCGATCTGCAGGCCCAGCTCGAGGGCATCGAGAACCGCATCGCGGTTGCCCGCAAGCGTTACATCGAGGCGGTGCAGTCGTTCAATACGACCGTGCGCTCGTTCCCGACCAATCTCACCGCGATGATGTTCGGGTTCAAGACGAAGCCCAATTTCACCGTCGAGAACGAAAGCGAGATCTCCAAGCCGCCGACCGTCGATTTCGGCACAGAAGCGCCGCCGGCGACCGAGCAGCCGGCGGCCGAGCCGACGTCCTGAGGGAAGAGGCGGAGACACTGCCGGAGAGTTGTTTTTGGGACCGTCGAAAACATG
>DATIEU010000534.1:0-2404 GCA_035455565.1 Steroidobacteraceae bacterium
CGCTCTCGCCGCGGCACCCGGAACTGCGTTTGCAGCTGCAAAGGCTGCTCGGCCGCGCCGCCCAGGTGGAGACGAACGATTTCCTGCGCGCGCTGCCGCAGGTGCCGCCACGGACCGGAGACGGGGAGAGCCATCCATCCCGCAGCGGACACGCCGGAGATCTGGTCGGTCCGTATCGCTTGATTCGCGAGCTCGGCAGCGGCGGCATGGGCGAAGTTTGGCTCGCAGAGCGCGCCGACGGCATGCTGCAACGCGCGGTCGCCCTCAAGCTGCCGCACGTCGCAGGCCGGCAAGTCGGCCTCGCGGAACGCATGGCGCGAGAGCGGGATATTCTGGCAAGCCTCACTCACCCGCACATCGCGCGCCTCTACGATGCGGGCGTCACCACGGACGGGCAGCCGTACCTGGCACTCGAATACGTCGAGGGCACACCGATCGATCAGCACTGCCGCGCACACTCGCTCGCGCTCACGCAGCGGTTACGGCTGTTCCTGCAGGTGGCGGACGCAGTTCAATACGCTCATGCGAAGCTCGTCGTGCATCGTGACCTGAAGCCCTCGAACGTGCTGGTCACGGAACAAGGTGAAGTACGGCTGCTCGACTTTGGCATCGCCAAGCTCCTCGACCAGGGACGTGCGCAGGCCACCCAGCTCACGGAGCTCTCCGGTGTGGCACTGACACCGGACTACGCTTCCCCGGAGCAGATCCTGGGCCAGCCGCTGACCATTGGGTCCGACGTGTACTCGCTCGGCGTGATTCTTTACGAGCTGATCAGTGGGGCTCGGCCGTATCGGCTCAAGCGCGACTCGCGTGCCCTCCTCGAGGAGGCGGTGCTGCAGAACGAACCGCCTCGGCCGAGCGACGTCGCGCAGCGAACGTTACGGCGCGCGCTACGCGGCGATCTCGACACCATCGCCCTGAAGTCCCTGAAGAAGACGCCGCAAGAGCGCTATGCCACGGTCAACGCCCTCGCGGACGACATAGAACGCTTTCTCACTGCGCGCCCCGTGCTTGCGCAGGCGGATAGCGCTGGCTACCGCATTCGCAAGTTCGTTCAGCGCCACACGACCGCAGTGATTGCCACGACCGCGGTATTCGTCGCATCACTCGCGGGCGCCGCCGCCGCTCTGGGGCAAGCACGCGTCGCGATCGCCCATCAACAGCGTGCCGAGCAGGTGAGGGACTTCATCGGATCGATCTTCCAGAGCGCCGATCCGTTCGGCGCGAGCGGACGGGCTCTGTCCGCTGTTGAGCTGCTGCGCCAAGCGAGGGCGCGTATCGACTCGCTGGGCGCCCTCGACGCGGCCCAACGCGTCGAGCTGCTCAATATGCTCGGCTCGAGCATGTTGAACCTCCAGGACACCGACGGTGCGGAGGCTACGCTGCGCCAGGCTTCCGCGGAGGCGCAGGCGCTCGGCCGCTGGCATTTGCAATCGCTGCGGACGCGGCGCCTGTTCGCTCTCGACTACATGGCGCGCGGCCGGGAGCAGGATGCGAAACGCGAGCTCGAAGCCATCATTCCGCCGCTGCGTCGCCAAGCGCAGGCCCACCCGGAAGAGCTGGTGGCCGCGCTGCTCGCGCACACACAGCTGTACATGAGAACGGGGGCGTACGAGGAGGCCGAAGCGAGTGCGCGCGATGCGCTGCAAACCACCCGGACCCTGCTCGGCGAAAAGCGTCCGGAAACGGTCTATGCGCTGATGGGAATCGCATACTCAAACAGCTACCTGGACCACCCTGCGCCGCAACTGGATGCTGCCAAGCGCGCCTACAACTTGGCCCAGGAGCTGTACCCGCCGCCCGGCGTGCATCCCACCGTCAACGAAGCACGGATGCAGTACGCGGTCTCGCTCACGGAGGTGGCCGAGCTCGATGCGGCGGTCGACCTCATGCGCCAAGGCCTGCGGGACGCCGAGGCCGTATTCGGTCCGAACAGCCAAGTCGTCGGTGAGTACTCGCAGTCGATCGTCGAGTACCTGAGTTCCGCCGGTCACATCCGGGAGGCACGTGAAACCAGCGAGCGGGCAGCCCGGATTCTAGAGCCGGTGTATGAGCGGGATTCCATTGCCTACGCGCAGCTCCTCGATGCGCAGTCCAATGCGCTGCTGGCAGGGCGCAGTGGCGCGGCAGCATTGCCTCTTGCCACGCGCGCGCGCGAGATCGTCCTGGCCAAGCTCGGCGCGAAACACGAGGCTGCGTTCGTTCTTCAAGTACAGCGCGCGCGCGCGCTGGCGATGCTCGGACAGCTGGACGAAGCGCAGCGCCTGCTGCGCGAAGTCATCCAGCGCTATGAGCGCACAGGCTACTCAACGACGAGCGCGCCGTTGTACTACCTCGGAGTCGTCACGCGGCTCGCGGGCGATGCCGCTGAGGCCGAGCGCATACAACGCGAATCTCTGGCACA
>DATIEU010000535.1:0-3187 GCA_035455565.1 Steroidobacteraceae bacterium
GCTCGATCAGCACGTTGCAGACGACCTTGACGGTGGCGCTAACCACCGCCTTGGTCGGTGCCGCTGCCGGGCCGGACGCCATCGCCGGCTACGGCACCGGCGCGCGCCTGGAATACCTTCTGATACCCTTGGTGTTCGGGCTTGGCGCCCCTCTTGTCGCCATGGTCGGCACGAACATCGGTGCGGGCGAGCAGGCGCGAGCGCTGCGCATCGCGCTCGTCGGGGGCGCGGTCGCCTTCGGCATCACCGAAACGATCGGCTTGGCGGCCGCGATCTGGCCGCACGCCTGGCTCCGGCTGTTCGGCGACGATCCGCGCATGCTGGAGACAGGCACCGCCTACCTGCGCAGCGTGGGGCCGGCCTACGGGTTCTTCGGCCTTGGCCTGTCGCTCTACTTCGCCTCGCAAGGGGCCGCCCGGCTTTTCTGGCCGCTATTCGCCGGGTTGCTGCGCCTGATCATCGCGGTCGGTGGCGGATGGCTCGTCTTGAGCGTGACCGGGTCGCTCGGCTGGTTGTTCGCCGCCCTGGCGGTCGCGCTCGTCGTTTATGGCCTGACGCTCGCCGCAGCGGTCGCATCCGGCGCCTGGTTCCGACGGGTTTGGCGGCCCGGCGTCCGACGATCGCGCATGAGGATGCCCATAGCGAGTCAAATGCCCCTCTGCAGGGCTGACCGGCAGGTCGAGAAGACGGCATGAACTAAAGGTTGAACGTGTGCCTCCCCGGCGCACGTCCGAGCCACCAGGCACGGTTCTTGCTTATCTGCCAGGGAAAGGTTGCGATGACAGCGTGCACGAGGTGCAGCGGGGTCTGGCTACGCCCACGGGAGCGGACTACTTCTTGCACGAACAGCTTGTCGCGCCGTGACGTGCTGCAGCTCGCCGGCAGCACAGTCTTCGTTCGCAATGCCGACCGGCACGACGCAGGCCGTCACGAGCGTTGAGGGGGGAAGCGATGGTGAGCGTACAGCTGACCGTCAATGGGCAGGTTCGGCAGCTCGAGATCGATCCACGGCAGTCGCTGCTCGACGTGCTACGCGAGAATCTCGACCTTACCGGCACGAAGAAGGGGTGTGACCAAGGCCAGTGCGGCGCCTGCACGGTGCTTGTCGATGGCCGGCGCGTCGTCTCGTGCCTGACATTGGCCGTCATGAAGGACGGCGCGAGCATCACCACGATCGAAGGGCTGGCGAAGGATGGAACCCTCCATCCGCTGCAACAGGCGTTCATCGATCACGATGCCTTCCAGTGCGGCTATTGCACGCCGGGCCAGATCTGTTCGGCCGCGGGCCTCCTCGCCGAAGGCAAGGCCAGAACTGCAGCCGAGATTCGCGAGCTGATGAGCGGCAACATCTGCCGTTGCGGTGCGTACTCCAACATTGTCGCGGCAATCCAGCAGGCGATGGTGCAGTCATGATCAGCTTCGAGTACTCGCGATCCAGCAACGTCGCCGACGCGGTACGCCAGATGGCCGCAAGCCCGGCCGCGAAGTTCATCGCTGGCGGCACCAATCTGGTCGATCTGATGAAGATGAATGTCGAGCGGCCGGCCAGGCTGATCGACATCTCGAGGCTACCCTTGGACCAGGTCGAGGAGACCGCCGGAGGCGGGCTCCGCATCGGCGCGCTCGTGCGCAACTCCGATCTTGCCTATCACCCGCTCGTGGAGCAGCGCTTTCCGGTGCTGTCGAGCGCAATCTTGGCCGGGGCGTCGCAGCAATTGCGCAATATGGCCTCGACCGGCGGCAATCTCCTGCAGCGCACGCGCTGTGCCTACTTCTACGACATCACGACGCCCTGCAACAAACGCGAGCCGGGCAGCGGGTGCTCGGCGATCGATGGCCACAACCGCATGAACGCCATCCTCGGCACGAGCGAGGCCTGCATCGCGGTGCATCCATCCGACATGTGCGTGGCGCTGGCGGTGCTGGAGGCGAACGTCCACGTGATGGGCTCTCGCGGCGAGCGCGTCATCGCGATAGGGGAGTTTCACCGGCTCCCCGCCGATACGCCGCAGCGCGACACCAACCTCGACGCGGATGAACTCGTGACCTCGATCGAGCTCCCTCCGCGAGGGTTTGCGACCAACTACACCTATCTCAAGATCCGCGACCGGCTCTCGTACGCGTTCGCGCTGGTATCGGTCGGGGTCGGGCTCGAGCTCGAGGGCGGCGTCATCAAAGAAGCGCGCTTCGCGCTCGGCGGCGTCGCACACAAGCCCTGGCGCAACACGCAGGCCGAGGCGGCGCTTCGCGGCCGTGCCGCCAGCGAGGCGACGTTTGCGCAGGCAGCCGATCTCGTCCTCAGCGAGGCCAAGGGCTTCGGGCACAACACGTTCAAGATCGATCTCGCGCGCCGGGCCATCGTACGCGGCCTGTCGCAGGCGGCCCGCGGCACTCCGCAGTCGCAATCCAACAAGAAGATCGCGTGAGCAAGCCATGACACCCTACATCGGAACCGCCACGTCCCGTATCGACGGCGTTGCGAAGGTCACCGGCGCCGCGAAGTATGCCGCCGAGTTCAACGTGCCGGGCCTCGCCCACGGGAGCGTCGTCTGCTCGACCATCGCGAAGGGCCGCATCACGCGCATCGACGTCAGCGCGGCCATGCGCGTCGAAGGCGTGCTCACCGTGTTGACGCACGAGAACCGTCCGCCCATGGCGGACAACGATCAAGCCTACAAGGACGACGTGGCCCCATCAGGGTCGCCGTTCCGGCCACTGTACGACGACAAGATCATGTTCAACGGCCAGCCGATCGGGCTGGTCGTCGCCGAAACGTCGGAGATCGCGCGCTTCGCGGCCTCACTGGTCCGGGTGGAATACGACGAAGAAGCCCACGTCACCGATGTCTATCGCCAGCGCGACCAGGCCATACCCCCGAAGCCTCCGACCAATCCGATCGAGGCTCTGTTCGCCACTCCGAGGACGCGCGGCGCCCCCGAGCAGGCACTCGCTGCGGCCGCAGTGCGCCACGAGGGCGAGTATTACGTTCCGATCGAGCATCACAACCCGATGGAGCTCTACGCCTCGACGGTGATCTTCGAGGGCGACGGCAAGCTCACGGTCTACGACAAGACCCAGGGCGTGCAGAACGTGCAGAAGTACCTGTGCGGCGTGTTCGGCATGAAGCCGGAAGATGTGCGGGTGATGTCGCCATTCATGGGCGGCGGGTTCGGCGCGGGGCTGCGCC
>DATIEU010000536.1:0-3652 GCA_035455565.1 Steroidobacteraceae bacterium
GGCGTCAGCGGCTTCCTGCAACGGGTCAGCGTGTCGGGCGAGGCCGCTCGCTCGACCGGCCGGGCTGCGATGTCGGCTTGTCGGCTTCGGGGGTTTCGCGATCGCTGTAACCGGAATGCTGCGGATCGTCGTTCTGCTCGACGGGCGGCTTGTCGTGCACCCATGAGCGCGACGTGTCGCGCTCGCCGCCACTGCGCTCTTTCTCCATCTCGCCGCCGTCTGGTTGCTTCGGCTGCTGCGTGCCACGGCCACCCGCGGGCGGTTTGCGTGACTCATCCTTGGGGCGCTGTGCCATGTGAGACTCCTTAGAAGTCGAATTGCGCGACCACGCGATCGCGCGCTGAGAGGAGCAACATGCGTGCCACGCACAGTGCTCGGCTCGCGCGCGGCAGTCCGTCCCGCGGCGACGGAATTACCGAATGCCGCGGGAAGAATTGCTGCCGGGGGGCAAAATGTTCCGCGCGGCTTACTTCTTCCTTCTGCGCCGCGGCACCTTCGCGCCCGAGCGGCGCGCCTGCGAGAGACCGATCGCAATTGCCTGCTTGCGGCTCGTCACCCGCTTGCGCGAGGGTCCGCTGCGCAGCGTGCCGCGCTTGCGTTCATGCATCGCCTTGCGCACCTTGCGCTGCGCCGTCCTGCCGTATCTCGCCATGATCGGAGCCTCCAGTTGACCAATAACCTCCCGGATTGCGTCCACATTCCGTGCCAGTCGTGCGCGTGAGGCATGGATCTTGCTGCTCGCAGGGGAGTTCGGAAATTCGTTGGAGGAGATACAGATGAACGTCAGCGACGTGATGACACGAGACGTGCAGGTGGCGACGCCGGAGCAGAGCATTCGGGAAGCGGCGCTGCTCATGGTCAAGATCGATGCGGGCACCGTGCCCGTGGGCCAGGACAACCGGTTGGTGGGAATGCTGACAGATCGCGATATCACGGTGCGTGCAGTAGCCAAGGGGCTCGGCCCCGACACGCCGGTGCGCGAAGTGATGAGCGCGGACGTCAAGTATTGCTACGAGGACCAGGCGGTGGAAGAAGTCGCGCGCAACATGGCGGACATCCAGGTGCGGCGACTGCCCGTGGTGAATCGCGACAAGCGCCTCGTGGGCATCCTCTCACTGGGCGACCTCGCGGTGCGCTCCAACTGTGCCACTGATGAAGCGTTGCGCGGCGTCTCGACGCCGGGTGGCGAGCATTCGCAATCCAAGCGGTAGAGACGATGCCGCGCACGGATCGCGCGCGCGCGGAGGATACGCGCTTCTGGAATCATTTCCTGATGGTGACGATCGCGCTGCACGTCATCCTCATCGGCTTCTTCGTGCTGGCGCGCTCGGTCGGCGCCATGCAGGACGAGGCGAAAGCGATCGATCCTTCGGTGCTCGAGGCGGTCGACGAGCGCATTCGTCCACCCGCGCGTGTCGCCGTGTCGGGCGAGGCGCCGCCCGAGGAGCCCGCGGAGACCGGCTCGGCCCAGGCACCCGTGGCCGCGCCCGCCACGACTGAGCTCAGCGGCGAACAGGTGTTCGACACAGTGTGCTCGGCGTGTCACACCGCCGGCATCGCGGGTGCGCCGCGCTTTGGCGATGCTACGGCATGGAAGCCGCGCGTTGCACAAGGCACGAAGGTGCTTTACCGGCACTCGGTCGAGGGGTTTCACGGTCAGAGCGGGTTCATGCCGCCCAAAGGCGGCAGGCCGGACCTTTCCGACGAGTCGGTGCATGCGGCAGTCGACTACATGGTCGGCGCCGCGAACAAGTAGCTGCGGCTAACTCGCGGCCTTGCGGCCCACCGCCACCGTCTCCATGCGAACGGGCGTGCGCAAGCGCTGGCGCAAGCGACGCCATTCGCGTGCGCGCGCCGTGATCCGTGGCGCGCGGGTGGGACCGAGGAATTCGACGGCCGGTGCCCAACTGCGCAGCTCGCAGCCGATCGCCTTGATCGCAATCAGGATCGGCGTCGCGAGGAACATGCCAGCCACGCCCCAGAGCCAGCCCCACAGCCACAGGCCCAGGAACACGATCAGTGGGCTGAGTGACAGGCGGCGTCCGAGCGCCAGAGGCTGCACGACCTGGCCCTCGAGCGTGGCGAGGCCCAGGTACGCAGCAGCGACACCCAAAGCGGGTCCGAGGCTATCGTGCGTAAGGATGGCGACGATCGTGAGCACGACGAGCGTGATCGCCGAACCTGCGTACGGAATGAAGTTGAAGAGACCCGCCATCACTCCCCAAAGTACCGGTGTCGGCAGATCGAACGCCCACGCCAGCGCCGCGGTCGCGGCGCCGAGGCCCACGTTGATCATGGCGATCGTGCCGAGATAGCGCGCCAACTGGCGGCGCACCTGTTCGGCCACGGTAAGGAGCTTGCGCGCGGACGAGGTGCGGCGCCGGCTGTTCGCCAGCCTCACCAGCAGTGCAGGGCCGGACGAGAGCAGGAAGAACGTGAGAAAGAAGACGCCAATTACCGGCACGACGAGGGCCGGTGTCTTCCACAGCAGTCCCCGCGATGGCAAGGGCGCCGTGGCAGGAGCCGGCTCCTGTGCGCGAGCCTGTGCGCCCGTCACGCGTCCGGCCTGAGCAGCGACTTCGTCGATCTTCACCACGAAGCGCCGTAGTGGCCGCACCTTGCGGTCCACGTCGGAAAGCACGCGCGGCGCGCGCTCGATCCATTCGCGTGCCGGCTCCATGGTGGCGTTGACGATCGATGCGATCGTGCCCGCCAGCAACAGCATCACCAGTGCCGAGGCCAGGATGCCCGGCATACCGACACGCCGCAGCGCCTCCACGGCTGGCGACAGGAGTATGGCGAAGACGAGCGCCAGCACGACCGGCATCAGCAGCGCATGCGCGAAGTACAGGGCCGCGAACACCGCCAGGACCGCAAGCGTCACTAGCGCGGAACGGGCGATGTGAAACTCACGCCGGTGGTCAGCCGCGCTCGGTATCGCTTCGCGGTCGGTGAGCGGCATGCGTGAGCGGCAACCGCGTCCTAGTGTTGCTCGGCCTGGTGCTCGTTGCGGGCTTGTAACGCGCCCGCGACGACACGTAAGTCATGCGTGGCCTCACGACGCTCGGGGCCGCGCTCTGCGAGCGCCTGGCGCACCTGGATGGCATTGCGCACCTCGATGACCCCCGGCACGGCCGCGGCCACCTCGGCAGCGCGTGTCCTCTGCGCGTCGGAGTTGACGAAGCCGCTCAGCTGGATGATGCCCTGGAACGTTTCGATGGTGATGTCGTGACCCCTGGTCACGCTGTCCGTGATCAACGCGCCCTTAACGCGTGCCGTGAGAAGGGTGTCCTCTCTGCGGCTGTCCGCGTCGCGCACCGCTTCGCGCGTGGTGGAGGCAACGGCCGTCGCAACCACGGCCTGCATTGCGAACGCGAGCATGAGAGTCAGGGTGATTGCATTGGCGCGCTTCACTTCGATCTCCACGGGGCTTACTGGACGGGAGGGGTGCAATCGCCATGCCACGGGAGTCGCGCCAGCCTCGTGGCCGCGCGGAAGGGGCAATCCGCGGGATTCAGGCGGTTGAGCGACTGTGTAGGACGAACACCGACAGCCCTGTGGGCGTCGTCCTAGCCCGATATCAGTACGCGCCGCTGCATGCCGATCCATGCAGTCCGCTACAACACACTTGCACGCAGTCGTGAAGAAATTG
>DATIEU010000537.1:0-2248 GCA_035455565.1 Steroidobacteraceae bacterium
CTCGCTCCTCGGGGGCGGCCGCGACCTGATCGCGCGCGCGGTCCGTTATCGGCGCATGTCGGGTGGCGCGATGCGCCAGGTGGGCATCTTCGCTGCGGCGGGGATCTATGCGCTCGAGCACAACCTGAAGCGGCTGGGCGACGATCACGCCAACGCGCGGCGCATCGGGGAGATACTCGCAAAGAGCGCATGCATCGAGATCGATCTCGCGACGGTGCAGACCAACATCCTGGTGTTCCGCCTGGCGGCCGACGCACCGGATGCGCATGCGATTGTCGCCCGTGCACGCGAGCGCGGCGTGCTGATTTTTGCCTTCGATGCACGCACCATCCGCGCCGTCACCCACCTCGATGTCTCCCGCGAGCAATGCGAGCGCGCCGCTGCTATTCTGGTGGCCCTTGCCGAGGAACGGCATTGACACGGCGGCCGGACACCGATCCACCGATCGGCACGCACGGCGAACAGGGCATGGCAGCGAAGTCGTACCAGCTCACGATCGACAAGAAGCCCGATTACTGGCACTTCCGGGTCATTGGCCCCAACACGCCCGAGGTCGTGCGCGCTTATCTCGCAGACGTCTACTACGCGTGTGCGCAGGGCGACTGCACCAGCATCCTCGTCGAAGAAAACCTGTCAGGTAAGGGCCTCGGGCTGTTCGACATCTTCGAATTGGTCACCGAGGGCAGCGAGAAGACCTGGCCGTACATCCGCCGCATCGCCTTCGTCGACGTGAATCCCGATCACTCGTCGCACGACATGAAGTTCGCGGAAACGGTCGCAGTGAATCGCGGCGTCAACGTCCATGTCTTTCGCAGCGTGGCTGAAGCGCAGGCGTGGCTGACCGGCGCGGGTGACATTGCCAGCGCGCGGCCATGACCGCGGACCGAGCCTCGCGAGCCCGTGACTACTCGTCGGGCGCGATCGTCACCTTGAGACCGGCCAGCGCATCGGTCATCTCGACCTGGCAACTGAGGCGCGAGTTTTCCTTGCTGTGTGACAACTCGGCGAGCAGGTCCTGCTCGTCGGATTGGCGGCGTGGCAGTTTCGGCAACCACCCCGGGTCGACGTACACGTGGCAGGTCGCGCACGAGCACATGCCGCCGCAGATCGCCGCCACGCCGTACTCGAGCTCGCGCAGCGTTTCCATCACCTTGAGACCGGCGCGAGCCTCGACCTCGTGTTCGATCCCGTCGCGATCAACGACCTTCAACAACGGCATAAATTCGTATCTTCAATAACTTACGATGCTTATCGAGAATCCGTCGAGCGGCGGTTTTTGGGCGCCGTCGCGATGCGGGACCTCGCAGGGGCGCCAAGTGTGCCGAATGCGTGTGCGCACCGCCAGCGGCGGCGCGCATCAGACCGCAGCCTTGACGCGCTGAATGAGCGCTTCGAAGCGCGGCCTGTGTATCGCGTGCTCGCTCGTGCCCGTCATCGCGAGCCACAGCACGCAGATCCAGTCGAACAGCACGCAATAGAGCGACAGGCGGTCCGAGTCCTCGACCGCTGGTCCGTACGCTTCGAGCAGCAGTGCGCGCTCCTCGGACGACAGGTCGTTCGACTGCGCGAACGAGGCGAGATCGAAGCAGGCCTCGGCCAGGCCCGCGTATTCCCAATCGAGCAGTCGCAACTCTTCGGCTCCGATGAGATTGCGATGATGCAGGTCGGCATGACAGAAGACCGTGGCTCCACCGTGCACTTCCGCGGCCCGGCCGAGCACGCGCGCGTGCACCGACTGCAGACGCGCGGCAAGCGATGCGGCTCGCGCCAGAACGAGTTGCCAGTAGGTGCGCAGCAGCGGCAGCGGCGCGAGCGAGCGCGCGTTGCTCGGTGGCGTGACCGCGTGCAAGCGCGTCAAGGCGCGCGCTGCGATGCGAATTGCATCGCTCTCGTGCGCCCGCTGCGCGGTCCAGGGCTCGGCTTCGATCCAGCGCGTGACGAGGATTCCGGACGCGACATCGCACACGATGACTTCGGGTGTGAGCCCGGTGCTCGCGGCCACATCGATTGCGGCACACTCGGCGCGGCGGTCGACGGCGAGCACGCCGCTTTCGAGGCGCGGGACGCGGACCGCGAAAGACTCCCCCGGCAGCCAAAGGCGCGCGACGAGATTGGTGGTGCCTGCAATCAGCTCCGCAGGCGCGTCGCGAACACCGCTGCCGAGATGCGCTTCGAGCAGTGCGAAGGCCGGCTCAGGCAGCAGGAGTGAAGCCGGCTGGCGCATCGGTCACCCGGCCGCCGCGCGCGG
>DATIEU010000538.1:0-5890 GCA_035455565.1 Steroidobacteraceae bacterium
AGAGCGCGCCCAGGTGGAAGAAATGATGGATGCGCCCGCGCAGCGCCACTCGCTCGCGCTCGGCGATACCCAGCGCCTCCTGGGCGAGATCTCCGAATACGGGCTTGAGGAGATCGCCTCGGTCGCCGCAGGCGCGCACCAGTGAATCGAACTTGGCTTGGGAAGCGGGTCTCACGAGCACATGGATTGGCTCGCCCCGCGCCGCAAGCTCCCTGACGAGGTGCCGGCCGATAAACCCGGTACCTCCCGTGACGAAATAGCTCATGCCCAGGAGATCCCCAATCGTTCAGGACACCCTACGCTGAAAGACCAAGGCTGTGCATCGGGATAAACCGAAGGTCAAAAGCGGCCGCTTCTGAGCGAAAGTAGGCGCATGGAAGGCAGCGAACGCATGTCGGCGGTCGACCGCGCCTGGTTGCTGATGGAGCGACCCACGAATCCGATGATGGTGGTGGCGCTCCTGGTGTTCGCCCGGCACGTTGACTACGAGCGGCTGTGCGACGTCGTCGCCGAACGCTTCCTCGCCTTTCCACGCTTCCGCTGCCGCCCGGTGACCGATGCGCTCGGCGCCCGCTGGGTGCCGCAGGAAGACTTCGATCTCGCTGATCACGTCCTGCGCGTCGCCTTGCCGGGCGAGGCAGGGAAGGAGGAGCTCGAGGCGCTGGTGGGAGAGCTGGCGAGCACTCAACTCAGCACGCAGCGACCCCTCTGGACGTTTCACCTGGTCGAGCACTACCGCAAGGGCAGCGCGCTCATCATTCGCATCCACCACTGCTACGCCGACGGCATTGCCCTGGTGCGCGTGATGCTCTCGCTGGGTGAGCCGGGGAAAAAGAGCAAACGCCGGCCGCGGCGAGCGCGTTCTGCCTCGCAGGCACCGCTCGTGGATCTGGTGTCACAGGTCCTGGGCGCCGCGGTCGACGCGGTCGGCAAGGGTATGCACTACGCACTGCACCCCAATGAGGCCGCGGGACTCGCGGGCGAGCTCGCGCGCATCGCGATCTTGCCGGATGACCCGCAGACCTGCTTGCGAGCTCCTCTGAGCGGCACGCGGCACGTCGCCTGGACGGAGCCCTTCCCGCTCGAGGAGGTGCGCAGGATTGCGCGCGTGCTCGGCTGTACCATCAACGATGTACTGGTGGCGGCGCTCGCCGGTGCGCTCGGCAGCCATCTCGAGTCACGCGGCGATGCACTGAACGGTGTCACCGTGCGTGCTGCGGTGCCTGTGAACCTGCGAACGGACGCCGAGGCGCCAATCACGCTGGGCAATTACTTCGGCCTGGTGTTCCTGGAGCTGCCCATCGGAATCCGTCACCCGCTCGAACGCGTGTACGCAGTCCACACCATGATGCAGAAGCTCAAAGGTTCGCCGCAGCCGCTGGTGACGCTGGGCCTGCTCGCGATGGTGGGAAGCCTGCCGGCGGTGGTCGAGGAGCCGGTCATGGCCACGTTCAGCGCGAAGGCGAGCCTCGTGGCTTCGAACGTACCCGGTCCGCGGCAACCGCTTTATTTTGCGGGAGTGCCGGCCGCGCAGGCGATGTTCTGGGTACCGCAGGCCGGCAGCATTGGCGTCGGCGTGAGCATGCTGACCTATAACGGCGAAGTGCAATTCGGCGTGATGTCGGACCGCGCGCTGATCAGCGAGCCGCGCGACGTGGCGGAGCGGATGCGCACTGAAGTCGAGAACCTGGTGCCGCTGGCCCCCGCCGGGACCAAAGCGCCCCGCGCGAGAGAGTCCTAGGCAAGGGCCTGCCGCGCGCGCTCGATGTCGAGCCGGTCCATCGCATCGAATGGCTCGCACTCGGCCGCGCGCTGATAGAGCTCCAGCGCTTTTGCGCGATGCGCACGTGCGTCGAGGAGCATGAGGCCCTGCGCGTATTCGAGGTGTGCAATCGGCGAGCGCGGCGCGAGCTCGATGGCGCGCTTGAAATGCTTGAGGGCCGCGCTCGGTGACGCACCGTAGGTCATCCCGGCAACGAAGCCACCGAGTTTGCCCACGATCTCGGCGTGATAGAGGCCAAGGGCGATGTGCGCGTCCGCGTGACGGGGGTCGAGCTCGAGCGTGCGCTCGAGGAGCTTGCGCACACGAGCGCCAAGACCTTCCGCGAGCGCCTGCAGTATGGAGATGCGCTGGCTGTAACGGCCGAGCACGAGCGCGAGCATGTAGTGAGAGTTGGCCGCATCGGGCAACTGCACGATCGCCTCCTCGCCGCGCTTGCTCGCGGCTTGCAGGATCTTCAAGGCACCGGCCGCGCCCGGCGCCATCGCGGACGCGTGAATGGCGGCTGCCTTGTTGGCCGCGGCCGCGCCCAGCGGTCCGAGGCTGGCGCCCATCTCAATCGCGTGCGGAAAATTTCCGCCGTGAAACGCGCGCCACGCCTCCTGCACGCGCCCGGCGACCGCGGCTGCACCGCCCTCGGCATCGAGCCAGGCAGTGAGCCGGGGCTCACCCCTGGCGAGGCGCGCGATGCGCCCCGCATCCGGAAAGGGCTCGCGATCGCCGTGATGAAGCTGCGGCCATTTATCTTTGAGCGCGTTCCCCGGATAGCGAAAAGCGTCATTGCTGATGGGATCGCGCGCGCGTGCGCGTCGGGCCATGTGCGCCTCACGTACAAATACGCATCGAACCGATGCCGGAGCAGCCCTATAGTATCGATACGGAATCGGTCGCCCATCAGGGCAAATACGCAGGCGCGGCGACTTGGCGCGCATGGAGGTTCACATGGCACGTAAGAGAATTCCCAAGAAGGCCAAGAGGGGTCTCGTCGCGGCGCAGACGCGCTTGCTCGATGGGATGCATCAGATCTGGCTGGCAGGGCTCGGCGCCGTGTCCAAGGCTCAGAAGGGCACACCCAGGCTGCTCGATGAGCTGATCGTGGAAGGCGCACGGGTGCACGCGAAGGCACGAGTATCGACGAAGAAAGCGATGCGCGGCGCCGTGCACGAGGTGCAGGCCGCGCTCAACGAGCGCATCGGCGACGCGCGCGAGCGAGCCGGCGACGTGTACGAGAATCTGGAAAAAGTCTTTCAGACCCGCGTACATCGCGCGCTCCATCAGCTCGGTGTGCCGAGCTCGGACGAGGTCGCTGCGCTCAGCAAGCGCGTGGACGCGCTGAACGCCAACATCGCGAAGCTCGGCCGCCGCCGGGCGGCAACGCGGGCGCGGGTCAGAGTGGCACACAGGACGATCGCCGCTCCGGCAAACGTCCAGTAAGCGCGCGATGCTGACGATCGAGCCCTCGCGCCGACGAGGGCCCGGCAACGCGAAACTGGCCATCGCCCTCGCCGGGGGCGGCCCGCTGGGAGCGTTCTACGAGCTCGGCGTGCTGCACGCACTCGGCGAGGCCATGGTGGGGCGCGAACTGACGGACTTCGACGTCTACGTGGGCGTCAGTTCGGGCGCGCTGATCGCCGCGGGCCTCGCCAACGGCTTCGACACGACGACGATGGGGCAGGTCTTCATCGACGACGAGTCGACGCTCTATCGATTCTCCCCCGGAACCCTGCTGCAGCCGGCGGTGCGCGAGTATGCGCGACGCGCGCTGCAGTTACCGGAAGTCGTCACCAGCATCTTGAGGTCGCAGGCGCGCGAGCCGTTAGGCAACCTCTGGCCGGCGAGCGTCGGCACGCTGAGCCGCATGGTGCCGACGGCGCTGTTCGATAACGAGCCGCTGGAGCGGTACCTGCGCGAAGTGTTCACCTCGCGCGGTCACACGGACGACTTCCGCAAGCTGCAAAACCAGCTCTTCGTCGTCGCGACCAACCTCAACACCGGCGAGTCGGTGCGCTTCGGCGAGCGCGGCCGCGACCGGGTGCCGATCTCACGCGCGGTGTGCGCCAGCAGCGCGCTGCCGGGCTTGTACGCCGCGGTCGAGATCAACGGGCAGCGCTACGTGGACGGCGCCCTGATACGCACCATGAATGCCTCCCTCGCGCTGGAGAATGGCTGCGGGCTCGTGATCTGCGTCAATCCGCTGGTGCCCTACGACGCATCACGCGCCGCGAAGCGGGTGCGCGCCGACCTGGCCGAGAAAGGCCTGCCCACCGTTCTCTCCCAGACCTTCAGGGCCCTCATCCATTCGCGCATGCAGGTCGGCATGGCCAGTTATCGCGCGCGCTTTCCGGGCGCCGACACGCTGCTGCTCGAGCCCGACCGGCACGATGAGCAGCTCTTCTTCGCCAACATGTTCCGTTATGCGGAGCGCCGCCGCCTGGTGGATTACGCCTATCAACGCGCGCGCCGCGATCTCCTGGCGCAGGCCGAGACTCTGGCTCCGGTCCTGAGGAGGCACGGCCTGCAATTGAACACCGACGTGCTGCGCGATCGGCGTCGCAAGTTCTCCACGGCGGCCACGGAGCGGCGGCAACTCGCGCGGCAGGCGGCGCAACGTCTCGATCACGCGCTTGCGCGGCTCGAAGGCATGCTGGAACGCGCCTCATGATTGCTGTGCAGAGCTGCCCTGGGACGTAACACAGCCGTGGCGGCCCGCTTCTGGCGCTGCGTGCTTGGGTGCGAGCTCTTCGTGGCGGCGATGATCGCCTGGCTCTGCACACCTGCACGTGACTGGCCGGCCGCGCTCGCGCTCGCGCTTGGGCTGTTCGTCGCGATGCAGTTCCTGCTGGTGGGTGCGTCGCTTCTGGCTGCCCGGCTGACAGGAGGGAAAACGCGCTCCGGAACGGGCTACGGCTTGCGGGCCTGGGTCAGCGAGAGCTTGCATTTCCTGCACGTCCAGCTCGCCATGAGCGCGCCGCGCGCGGGCGCTGCGCGCCGCTGTCCGCCGAGTGAGCCGGCACAGCGGCCGCTCCTGATGCTTCACGGGATTCTCTGCAATCACGCCGTGTGGCGGCGCCTGGGCAGGCGGCTGGCTGCTGCCGGTTTCGCCCCGATCACTGCGCCGGATTTCGAGCCGCTCGACGCCGGGATCGATGACTATCGCGCCTGCGCCGAGCGCGAGCTGCTGGCGCTGCACGGGCAGTGCCGCGCGCCCGTCGCAATCGTCGCGCACAGCATGGGTGGATTGGTCGCGCGCTCCCTGCTCGCCACGCTCGGTCCGGAAGTCATCAGCGGCGTGGTCACGGTGGCCTCGCCTCACCACGGCACGACGCTCGCTCGCTGCCTGCCGCTCGCCGGCGCACGGCAAATGCGTCCGGACTCCGAGTGGCTCGCGGCTCTCAATGCGGCCCAGGAAGGTCGATTCCCGGTTCCGCTCACCAGCATCCATGGTCGGGAGGACAATCTCGTCGTGCCAGCGCAGAGCGCGGTGCTGCGCGGAGCCGAATCGTGTGAGCTGCGTGGCCTGGGCCACTTCGGACTCCTGCGTTCGCGGCGCTCGCTCGAAGCGATCGTGAATGCCCTGGTGCGCCATGCCGGCCGTACGTGATCTCGAGCAGCTGCATGCGCACAAGCGCGCGCTGGACGCACGCGCCGCAGCATCGCCCGAGCTCAGCACCCGGCTGCAGGAGCTGCGCGCCTGGCAGGCCGCGCGACTCGCGCGTACCTATGATGACCTCAGCGCCGACGCGCGCTACACGCGCGCCATCGAGTTCTTCTTGACCGACCTGTATGGGCCGCGCGATTTCGGACTGCGCGACCGGCAGTTCGCGCGTGCCTGGCGTTACCTGAAACACACATTGCCCGGCGCCGCACTCGCATCGCTCGAGCAGGCGCTCGAGCTCGAGGCGCTGAGCACCGAGCTCGATCATGCGATGGTCGCGGTGTTGCCCGCGGGTCCGCTCACGGGAGCGGGTTATGCGAGCGCTTATCGGCAGGTCGGCCGCCGCGATGCGCGCGAGCGGCAGATCGCTCTCGTCGTGGCTATCGGCGCGGACCTGAATCGCATCGTGAAACACGCGTGGATCGGTGCGGCGCTGCGCGCCGCACACGTGCCCG
>DATIEU010000539.1:0-3456 GCA_035455565.1 Steroidobacteraceae bacterium
CCTGCCGCTGCGGGAAGCGCGCGTGTCGCCCCTCGACCGCGCGTTTCTTTACGGCGACGGCGTCTACGAGGTCATGCCGGTCTATGGCGGGCGCGTGTTCCGCTTTCGCCAGCACTTCGATCGCCTCGATCGGAGTCTGCGCGAACTGCGCATGCAGCCTGTGCACGAGCGCAAGCGTTGGGCGGAAATCTGCGAGGAGCTGGTCAGCCGCAACGGCGGCGGCGACATGTACCTGTACGTGCAGGTGACGCGCGGCGCGGAATACGGACGCAATCATGCCCCGCTCCCTGACATCGAGCGCACCGTGTTCGCCTTCGCAGCGCCGCTGCCGCCGATCGCGCCCGAAAAGATAGCGCGGGGCGTCGCGGCGGTCACGGCCGTGGACACCCGCTGGACACGTTGCGACATCAAGTCGACCGCGCTCCTCGCCAACGTGATGCTGAAACAGCTGGCCGTCGATTCCGGCGCGGCCGAGACGATCATGCTCCGCGACGGTGTGCTCATGGAGGGATCTTCGACCACCGTGCACGTCGTCATCCGCGGCGTGATCATCGCGCCGCCACGCTCGAACCAGATCCTGCCCGGTACGACTCGCGATGTCGTCGGCGAGCTCGCACAACGCGGCGGTATTCCGTTTCGTTCGGCCACCGTTCGCGAAAGCGAGTTGCGCAGCGCAGACGAGATCTTCATCGGCGCGGCCACTTTCGGCACGCTCCCCGTCACCACGCTCGACGGCAAACCGGTCGGAGCCGGTGTCCCGGGACCGGTGTGGAAGCGCATCTACGCGCTATTCGACGAATATCGGCGGGAGCTCGCGGGCACGCCGATCGATTAGCCGCCATGTCCCACAACCTCGTCTGCTGGAAATGCGGCGCCTCGCTCGCCGCACTGTCGCTGCCGCTGCGCCGGCTCGACGAATGCAAGAGCTGCGGGGCGGAGCTGCACGTCTGCAGGATGTGTGTCGAGTACGACACCTCGAAGGCCAAGCACTGTCGCGAGCCGATCGCCGAGGAAGTGAAGGACAAGGAGCGGGCGAACTTCTGCGATTACTTCAAGCCGCGTGCCGATGCCTACAAGCCACCGGACACGGCGGAGGCGACACGCTCGCGCACCGGTCTCGATGCATTGTTCGGCGGCGGCGCCAGGCCGTCGAGCGCGGACGACGCGCGCTCGAAGCTCGACGATTTCTTCAAGCCGCGAAAATCATGAACCAGCGAGCTGCCGCCGGAGAATCGGCTCGAAGCGGCGCGCAACTTCATCGACACTCGTGACCGATGCCAGGTCTGCAAGCCGCGTGACCTGCAGACCCGCGTAACCGCACGGATTGATCCGCGAGAAGGGCTCGAGGTCGTTGAGCACGTTGAGCGCGATGCCGTGATAAGTGCCGCCACGCCGCACGCGCAAGCCGATGCTCGCAAGCTTGCGGTCTTCCACGTACACGCCCGGCGCATCGCGCCGGCCAGTCGCTTCGACACCGAAGCCCGCGCTCAACTCGATGACCGCTTCCTCGAGCCGCATGACGAGATCGCGAATGTTGAGGCCGAGGCGCCGCAGATCGAGCAGCGGATAGACCACGAGCTGACCGGGTCCGTGATACGTCACCTGCCCGCCGCGGTCGACGTGGATCACCGGGATGTCGCCCGCCGCGAGCACGTGCTCACGACGCCCGTTCAGTCCCAGCGTGAAGACGGATGGATGCTCGAGAAACCACAGCTCGTCGGCGCTCGAGGGGCCACGCTCGTCGGTGAACTGCTGCATCGCCCGCCACGTGGGCTCGTACTCGACGCGTCCGAGATGCCGCGCAACGATCGTTGGCGGCGCGGCCGGAGCAGCGTGCGTGCTGAGAGCGAGTCCCGACATGATGCGACCGGTCAGCGCGCGGCGAGCGTGTTGACGAGCCCGGCGTTGTTGCGCTCGAGCGCACGCTCGGCACGATAACTCGACCGCACCAGCGGACCCGACACGACTTCGAGGAACCCGCGCTCGAGACCCCGGAGCCGATACTGCTCGAACTGGTCTGGCGTGACGAATCGCTCCACCGGCAGGTGATGCGCGGTGGGCCGCAGATACTGACCGAGCGTCAGGATGTCGACCGCGATGCCGCGCAGGTCGTTCATAGTCTCGAGAATTTCCGCATCGGTCTCGCCGAGACCCAGCATCAGGCTGGTCTTGGTGAGCACCGCGGGCCGGTAGTGCTTGGCGTGCGCCAGCACGTCGAGCGTCTGCTGATACCCCGCGCGCGGATCGCGCACAGGATGGGTCAGGCGGCGCACCGTCTCGATGTTCTGCGCGAACACTTCGACGCCGGAATCGATCACCGTCTCGACGTCCTTCAGCACACCCTGGAAGTCGGGTGTCAGCGCCTCGACCGCCGTGCCGGGATGCGCGCGCTTGATGGCGCGCACGCATGCTGCGTAATGCGCGGCACCGCCATCGGCGAGGTCGTCGCGATCGACCGAGGTGAGCACCACGTACCGGAGCTTCATCAGGCCGACAGAGCGCGCGACATTCTCGGGCTCCTCCGCATCGAGCCAGCCGTGCGGATTGCCGGTATCGACGGAACAGAAGCGGCAGGCGCGCGTGCACACCGAGCCCATCACCATGAGCGTGGCCGTGCCAGCATTCCAGCATTCACCGATGTTGGGACACTTGGCTTCCTCGCAGACCGTGCTCAGGCGATGCTCGCGCACGATGCCACGGACCGCGTCGAACGCCGCGCCGGCGGCGAGCGGCGCCTTCAGCCACGGCGGCTTGCCGCGCAAGGTCGTGCGATCGACTGCGCCGTGAGCCTTCACACCATCCTTGATGGCGCTGAAACCCTGTGCCGTGCGGTACTTTTCGCCGCTGCGCACGG
Source organism: Steroidobacteraceae bacterium (assembly GCA_035455565.1). GTDB lineage: Bacteria > Pseudomonadota > Gammaproteobacteria > Steroidobacterales > Steroidobacteraceae > DATBVX01. The sequence continues at coordinate 2,855 of DATIEU010000539.1, forward strand.
GGGCCGCTGGCGTAATGACGGGAATGCCCTTGAATTCGCTCACGCCCGGGATTCTACCGGATGGGGCTCTCACTCGACGATGAGGTAGGCGCGCACCGGAAAGGTTGCCCCGCCTTTCCAGGCGATCGGCACGGCGTGCAGCCATCCGCCGCTGCGCGGCACGGCAGCGAGGTTGGTCAGGTGCTCGCACACCGGGATTCCCGCGCCGAGCAGCACGGTGTGCGCCGGACGAGCGAGATCCTCGATGTCGTCGATATTGAGCGAATCTATACCGGCGAAACGCGCGCCCTCGCCCGCCAGGTATTCGCAGGCGTCGCGCGTCAAGTACGGGTTCGGCTCGAAATACCTCGGCGTGCGCCAGTGCTTCGACCAGTCGGTCCGCACCAGCACGGCGTTGTCGCGCACATCCACGCTCCTGAACGCGGCCGCGGTGATGCCGCGCTCCAGGCCGCCGGGTGCCTCGACCACTACCGTGCGCAGATGTGCCAGGCGCTCCAGCGGCAGTCCTGCCAGATCGACGGCATTGCGGTAACGGTGCAGCGGCGAGTCGACATAGGTGCCGGTGTTGCCGCACAGATGGAGCGAGGCGATCAGGAACTCGG
>DATIEU010000540.1:0-7719 GCA_035455565.1 Steroidobacteraceae bacterium
GCGAGTTCCCCAAGTATGCAGCAGGTCGGCAATGCTGCGCAGGTCGGCGGGGATCAGGACATAAGCCGTGGGGTGAGCGGGAAGAGTTACACGCCCTCTGAAGCGGGCCCGGTGAAACAGGGGGCGGGTTGCCCCGCCCCCTCTTGGTCCAATCAGAAGTTGCGTGTCAACGTGAACGCGAACATGCGCGGCGGAGCGATTGCGCCAGCGGACGTTCCGCTGACGCCGGGTATACCGGCCACGCCGAACTGGTCGCGGAACATGCTGAGGAAGTACTCCTCATCGGTAACGTTGGTGGCCTCGAACGCCGCCTCCCAGGTGTTCTCAGGCGATCGCCACGTGAGTCGCGCGTTGGTGACCGTGTAGTCGTCGATGAGGTTGGTGGGCGCGTTGATACCCTCGGTGAATATCTCGTCCTGGTAGATCACGTCGGCGCGCACGATGAACGAGCCCCGGTTGCCCGCTTCCCACTCGTATTGCAGACCCGTGCTCCACTTCATCTCGGGCGTGTAGGGCGTGGTCATGTCCAGAGTCACGCCCGTGGCCGGGTTGATGTCCTGGTACTCGAAGTCGATATAACTGACCGACCCGTCGATCGAGAAGCCGCCGGCGAAGCGGATCTCCGCTTCGAGCTCGGCCCCCTTGACCTCGGCAGAACCGACGTTGCCCGGCTGCAGGCAGGGCCCACCAAAGAACGGCGGGAACGGCAACTCGCAGGCGAGCTGTTCCATCACGATGTTCGAATAGTCGTTGAAGAAAGCCGCCACGTTCAGGCGCATGTGGTTGTCGAACAGTGTGGTCTTGAAGCCCACCTCGTAGGTTTCCATCTCCTCGGGCTCGAAGGTTTCGATCTGGACGATGAAGAACGGCCGTGGGTTCACGCCGCCGCCCTTGTAGCCGGTCGCCACCTGGGCGTAGGCCATGAAATCGTCGGTGAAGTGATAGTCGATTGCGGCACGATAATCGGTCTGCTCGGAATCGAACTCCGCCGAGATATCGAACAAGGGTCGCCCGGCGACGCCGTCAAACAGCGCGCAATTCGGCGGATTGTTGATATCGAACGGCAAGGCCGGGTTCGCGGAGCAGAACACCGGGAGCGTCCCGTCCGGGTTGCGCCGGAAGTACGTGTACTCCTTGTGGTCCTCCGTGTACCGCACACCGGCCGACAGGTTGAGCCGGTTCGTGACGTGCCACACCGCATGCGCGAACAGCGCCTTGCTGTCGGACGGCGTCGGGTCGGGACCATGGATGAAGTTGAGCGGCACGTAGGCGAGGTTGACGTTGGCTTCGAGCGTACCGTCCTGCTCGAAGTAGAAGCCGCCCAGCGTGAAGTCGAGCGCGTCGCCCAGCTGGCCGTTCAGGCGCAGCTCCTGGCTGAATTGGTCGTGCTCGAGATGCTGCAGCAGCATCTGGCTGTTCAGGGGCGAAGCGTCGGCATCCTGCGCCCAGTCGGCCGTGTACTCGCGATACGCCGTGATCGACTTGAGCGAGAAATTCTCGTTCATTGCCCAGTCGATCGTTAACGAGCCACCGTAGTGGTCGATCTCGTTGATGGGCGGCACGGCCACCGGGGAGAAGGGCCGCGTCGGCAACGGCGAGTTCGCATCCAGGTAAGTGGTGTACGTGACGTAAGGGTCGTTGATCAACGTGTCGCCGCGGTTCGGGCCGTGTGTCACGAACCGGTTGTCGTAGTAGACGCGGTCGCCGGTCGTATTCCGATCACCGTCGATGTCGAAGAAGATGCCCTCGCCCGTGCCGTTGACGAAGTTGCCGTTCGCACTGCCGACGCCGACGGGGGGGTTGGGATTGTTTGCGCCCGCGTTGACCGCCCTCAATATGGTCGGCGCCGGTTCCGAGGCGTCATTCACCATGTCGCCTGAGAGCGTGAGGGTGACACCGTCGCTGGCTAGCCACCTCAGTTGGCCGCGGGCTGCGGTGTAGGAGATGCCGCCCTCGGTGCCCAGCTCGCAGCTTTCTACGTGCCCTGTGTTGTAGGTCGGTATCCCCGACTCCGGGTGGACGCAGCCGTAGTCGAGTCGCTTCACATAACCGTCGCGCGAACGCGAAGCGCCTGCGATGCGCGCGTACAGCTTGTCTTCGACGATCGTGAAGCCGGCCGAGCCGCGGATATCGACCCGGTCGTAGTCGCCGAAGGTTGCCTGGAGTTTGCCGCCCTCGTCGGGACCGGGCTGTACGGAATACAGTTTGATCGCGCCACCGATCGAGTTGCGGCCGGCGAGAGTGCCCTGCGGGCCGCGAGAAATCTCCACGCGATCGAGATCCAGCAGGTCGAGGAGCGAGCCGGTGAGGGTGGCAAAGTAGATGTCGTCCACGTAGATGCCGACGCCCGGCTCTACCGCGTAGTTGAAGTCCGTCTGACCCACGCCGCGGATGAACGCGATCATCGACGAACCACGCTCGATTCCGCCCGGCGTCAACGTGACGTTCGGGGCCTGCGCCGCGACCTCGTAGATACTGGTCTGGCTGCGTTGCTCGAGCATCGCGGCGTTGACCGCCGTGATCGCGAGCGGCGTATCCTGCAGGTTCTCTTCGCGGAACTGCGCGGTGACGACGACTTCCTCGAGCGGACTATCGTCGTCGTTCTGCGCCATCGCGGGCGTCACGGCGATCGCCGCCGCCATTGCCCACCAGAGTCGATTGCCCCTGTTCATGCTCCCCCCTTGTTGGATCGGTCAGCCCTTCTCAACCAAATCTTCTACCACCCTGGCGATGGTCCGTGCCTGGGCTCTTGCCCACCGGCCGGCTGCTTTCATCGCCCTGCGCCAGTCGCTGTGCCACGGCGCTTGCCGCGACCTGCGGACCGGCGACGTTGATGCTCAGTTTCACCACGTCGGCATGTTCGCGCATCAGTGCTTCGGCGCGCCCGCTCTGACCGCGCTCGAGCGCATCGACGATCGCGTGATGCTGCTGATGCGCGTAATGAAGGATGTCGTACATGCGCTCGAGGTTGCTGCGGTCGAATGCCAGCGCCTGCGGCCCGGCAAAGGGCACGTGGCCGTTGCGTTCGAGCGTGGCAGAGAGGATGGAGCTCCCGGCCTCCTCGAGAATCAGCGCGTGGAAGCGGGCATTCATCTCGGCGTAGCGCGCCTCGTCGGTCTCTTCGATGCGGCGCTTGTTGAGAATGATGTCGCCTTCGCTGAGGGTGGTCCGCACCTCGCGCAGGAACGCCTTGGACGCGCCGCGCTCGGCGACGCGCCGTGCCGCGAGGCCTTCGAGGACGCCGCGCAGTTCGATTGCATCGACCACTTCAGCCCAGGTGAAGGCGCGTACGACGTAGCCACGTGTTTCGTGAAGGCTGAGGAGACCTTCCTGCGCCAGCATCGGCAGTGCCTGTCGCACGGGCGTGCGTGACATGCCGAGCTCTTCGGCGAGCGGCGCTTCGGCCACTCGCTGTCCGGGTGCAAGCTTGCCGCGGAGAATCATCTCCCGCAGATGCACGACGGCCTGGTCCAACTGTGTGCTCAACGAAGGAGCCTCACATGTCTGGTGTGCGCGCATGTTGCTTGGTAGGATCCCGTTTCGTCAAGTTGGGATCCCAACTTTTCGTCCCACCAGTACACTGGCGGATCAAGCATTTGCCCACCACAACGGCCCAGCGAAACGAGGTAGAGGGGTTATGACTCGGCAAAGCCTGGAGACTGTCCTCAAGAGCGCCGGCAATCCGGTGAAGATGCTCCGCAATTCGCAGCTCGGAGCCTACGTATACCCGGTCGTGCCGAACGAGTTCACCAACTGGCGCGACGAGCAGCGCGCGTGGCGCGAGACGGCCGTGCTCTACGACCAGTCGCATCACATGGCGGAATTCACCATGAAGGGACCCGACGCGCTCAAGCTCGTCTCCCACTGCACCATCAACAGCTTTGCCGGTTTCACCCCGAACCGGGCGAAGCAAATGGTCCCGTGCAGCTACGACGGCTACGTCATCGGCGACGGCATCCTCTTCTATCTGGACCAGAACGAGTTCCTGTTCGTCGGCCGTGCACCCACGGTCAACTGGCTGCAGTTCCAGGCGGAGACCGGCGGCTTCAAGGTCGATACGATCCGCGATGACCGCTCTCCCTCTCATCCGCGCGGCAACGCGGTCACGCGCCGGCATTACCGCTACCAGATCCAGGGACCCAATGCGAAACAGGTGCTCGAGCGCCTGAACGGTGGACCGCTCCCCGAGGTGAAGTTCTTCACCATGGATGCGATCAACATCAAGGGCCGCAAGGTACGCGCGCTCCGCCACGGTATGGCCGGTGCGCCCGGGCTGGAAGTGTGGGGACCGTACGCCGAACGCGATGAGATTCGCGAGGCCATTATCGAGGCCGGCAAAGATTTCGGCCTGGTACAGGTGGGCTCGCGCGCGTATTCGAGCAACACACTCGAGTCCGGGTGGATCCCCTCCCCACTGCCCGCGGTGTACACCGGCGAGAAGATGAAGAAGTATCGCGAGTGGCTGCCCGCCGCCGGGTACGAGGCGAGCGGCTCGATCGGCGGCAGCTTCGTCTCCGACAACATCGAGGACTACTACCTGACCCCGTACGAACTGGGCTACGGCCCCTTCGTCAAGTTCGACCACGACTTCATCGGACGCGAAGCGCTCGAGAAGAAGGCCGGCAAGCCCCATCGCAAGAAGGTCACGTTCGCGTGGCACCCGGATGACATGGCGAAGATCTATGCCTCGATGTTCCGGCCGGGCGAAGAGGCCTACAAGTTCTACGATCTGCCGAATTCGAACTACGCCTCATCCTCCTATGACAAGGTCATGAAAGGCGGCAAGGTGGTCGGGTTCTCGATGTTCGGCGGCTACAGCTTCAACGAGCGCACGGCGCTCTCGCTCGGAGTGGTCGATCCCGATATCAATGTCGGCGATGTGCTGATGCTCGCCTGGGGCGAAGAGAACGGCGGCACGAAAAAGCCGACGGTCGAACGCCACAAGCAGCTCGAAGTGCGCGTCACGGTCTCGCCGGTGCCGTATTCTCGTGAAGCGCGCGAGGGCTATCACGAGGGCTGGCGCACGAAGAGTGCCTGATCCCGTGCGGACTGGCTCGAGCGCGAACTGAGGGTCGGCGGCGATGGCCAGGATCGTAGGCGGAATCGGCTCATCGCATACGCCGACGATCGGTTTCGCGCTCGACACGAAGAAGCAGAACGATCCCGTCTGGAAGCCGATCTTTGCGGGCTTCGAGCCCGTGCGGCAGTGGCTCGCCGACAAGCGCCCGGACGTGCTCTTCTTCGTCTACAACGATCACGTTACCTCGTTCTTCTTCGATCACTACTCGCACTTCGCCCTTGGCGTCGGTGAGCAGTACCCCGTCGCCGACGAAGGCGGCGGCGCGCGCAAGCTTCCGCCCGTCAAGGGGCATCCGGCCCTGGCGCGTCACATCGCGGCCGGCCTGGCGGCGGATGACTTCGACCTGTCGTATTTCCAGTCGAAGGGGCTCGACCATGGCTGCTTCTCGCCGCTGTCGCTGCTCTGGCCGCACGAGCGCGAATGGCCCGGCGCGATTGTGCCGCTGCAGGTCGGAGTGCTGGAGTTTCCGATTCCCACGGCGCGGCGCTGCTTCCGACTCGGCCGCTCGCTCCGTCAGGCGATCCTCAGCTATCCGGAGGATCTGAAAGTTGTCATCGTCGCCACCGGCGGGCTGTCGCACCAGGTGCACGGCGAGCGCTCCGGCTTCAACAACACGCCCTGGGACATGGAGTTCCTGGAGCTGCTCGAAAAGGATCCGGAGAAACTGACCGGGATCACCATCGCGCAATACGCCGAGCGCGGCGGGTTCGAAGGCTCGGAAGTGATCATGTGGCTTATCATGCGCGGCGCGCTCGCCACGAAGGTGAGAAAACTGCACCAGGCGTACTACCTGCCGTCGATGACGCCGATCGCCACCGTGATCTATGAGGACGAATCGCACGAGCCCGCCACCGAATCCGCCGCGCAGTACCGCGACCGCGTCGCGCGCGAGTGGACCGGCATCGAGAAACTCCCCGGGACGTATCCCTTCACGCTCGATCGCAGCGTCAAGGCGTACCGGCTCAACGCGTTCCTGCACCGGTTGGTGGAGCCCGAGTATCGGAAGCGGTTCCTGTCCGAACCGGAGCCGATGTTCGCGGAAGCGCAATTGACCGAGCAGGAGCGCGAGATGCTCAGGCGTCGTGACTGGCGTGCGCTCGTCCAGTACGGCGTAATTTTCTTCCTGCTGGAAAAGCTGGGCGCCGTTCTCGGCACGACCAACCTGCACATCTACGCGGCGATGCGCGGCCAATCGCTCGAGGAATTCCAGAAGACGCGCAACGCCCAGGTGCTCTACTCCGTTGCGAGCACGACGAGCTAGGCTTTCGGTACCCGGATCCCGCGCTTCCTCCTCGGGATCCCATCAGTCAGTGGAGCCGCTGGTACTCCTTTCGGGCCTGCTCTCCGATGACCTGATCTGGGCCGAGGTCGCCTTGCGCCTCGCGGACCGCGCCACCGTGCGCATCGTCAACTTTCCGGACCTGTCATCGATCGGCGCAATGGCCGACCGCGTGCTCGAGGTCTCGCCCATGCGCTTCGCGCTCGCCGGCCACTCGATGGGCGGCCGCGTCGCGCTCGAAGTGATGCGTCGCGCCCCGGACAGAGTGCGCGGTCTTGCCCTGCTCAATACCGGCGTGCATCCGCTGCGCGACGGCGAAATAGCGAGTCGCGGCGAGCTGGTGCGAATCGCACGAGAACGAGGGATGGCGGCCGTCGCTGCGGCCTGGCTGCCACCGATGATGGGTTCGCCGCCGGCACGTATCACGGCGCTGATGCCGCTACTCACGGCGATGGTCGAGCGCTCGACGCCGGAAAGCTTCGCGGGCCAGATCAAGGCGCTCATCGAACGGCCGGACGCCGAAGCGGTCCTGCCATCGATCAACGTGCCGACGCTCCTGATGAGTGGCACCCACGACACCTGGTCGCCTGTCGAACAACACCGCGCAATGCAGCGCCAGATCCCACACGCCACGCTCGTCGCTATCGAGGATGCGGGCCACATGGCACCGATCGAGCAACCGGTAGCGGTTGCGGCCGCGCTTCGGGAGTGGCTCGGCAGACTTTGAAGGGCGCCGCTAGCGAGCCCAGAGGCGTTTGCTGGCGATGCGCGCGCCCTCCGCCATCGACGCGAGCTTCATGTAGGCGATATCGGGCTCGACCGGCCCGAATCCTGCGAAGGTGCTGAAGCCGCAATCGCTTCCCGCGATGACGCGCTCACGTCCGACGATATCGGCGAAGCGGCAGATGCGTTCCGCCACCAGCAGCGGATGCTCGACGTAATTGGTCGTGGAACTCAGCACGCCCGGGATCAGGATCTTGTCATCCGGGATGCGGGTGTCGCGAAACACCACCCACTCGTGCGCGTGACGCGGATTGGCCGCTTCGAACAGCAGCGCCTGTGGCTTCGCTTTGATGACCACCGGCAGCAGTTGCTCCATCGGCACGTCGTGGTGATGCGGGCCTTCGTAATTGCCCCAGCAGACGTGCATCCGCACGCGGTCGGCCGCGACGTTGCGCAGCGCGTGATTCAGCACCTCGACGTGAACAGCGGCGCGCTTCAGGAATTCCTCCACACTCGCGTGGCGATACATCGTGTGGCGGCCCATGCCGAGATCCGGCGCATCGATCTGCACCAGCAAGCCGGCCTTCGTGATCGCCTCGTACTCGGTGCGTAAAGCGTCCGCGACCGCCTCGAGATA
>DATIEU010000541.1:0-3083 GCA_035455565.1 Steroidobacteraceae bacterium
GGAGCTCTTCAATGAGCTGCACCGCTGGGTGAGCGGGGAGTGGCGCAAGATCCAGCGCTCGGGGCACGCCATGCGCGAGATCGACCGCTATTACGCCATCGTGCGCGACTTCTTCAAGGCCTGCCAGAAGGTCTGGGGCACCTCCTGGGGGCACCCCAACTACATGGTCACCAAGCCCGTCACCCTGAAGGCGATGATCCGGGTGTGCGCCGACCTTGCCCGCAATGACGCCGATCCCGCCGACGGGCGCCAGGTGCGGTGGGAGAAGCGGCTGGGGAACTGGACGGAGCGGGCGCGCGAATTCCGCGTCGAAGGCTTCTACGAGCGCTTCCCGGCGAAAGGCCAGATCGAGCGCGTCGCGCGCCTGCACCGCGACCTCGCCAAGATGGCCAACATCGAGGTCCAGTCGCGCCAGCGCGCGCAGTCTTAACGAATTCCTCACGTTTTCGTGACGCTGTCACGACGCGATCCTCCGTAGGATTCCCGAACGGAGGTCGCGGTGAAGCTATCCATTGTCGTGCCGGCCCGGGACGAGGCCCCCAATATCGTGCCGCTGGTCGGCGAGATCCGGCGGGCGCTCGAAGGCCGGTTCGACTACGAGATCATCTGCGTCGACGACGGCAGCGAAGACAGATTGCCCGAGGCGTTGCGCGCGGTGCGTGCCACCGCGGGAACGCGGTTGCGCGTGCTGCGCCACGAGCGCAGCTGCGGGCAGAGCACGGCGGTCTGGAACGGCGTCCAGGCGGCCGGCGGAGACCTTGTTGCTACCCTGGACGGCGACGGCCAGAACGATCCGGCGGACATTCCGCAGCTCGTTACTGCGCTGCTCGTGAATGAGCCGGAGGGTGTGCGGCTCGTCAACGGGCATCGGACGCGGCGCAACGACAATTTCATCCGCCTCGTTTCCTCGCGCATCGCCAACAGCGTGCGCGGCACCCTGCTCGGGGATCAGACGCCGGATACCGGGTGCGGGCTGAAGGTGTTCCGGAGGGAGGTCTATCTGGCGCTTCCCTATTTCGACCACATGCACCGGTTCCTGCCGGCACTGATCCAGCGCCAGGGCGGCCGCGTCCTGTCCGTGCCCGTCAATCACCGCTCGCGCACGCGCGGCCGGTCCAAGTACGGCATCCGCAACCGGCTGTGGGCGGGGATCGTCGATCTCATCGGCGTGGCCTGGCTGCTGCGCCGGGAACGGCGTCCGTCCGCGGTTCTGGAAGAGTTTCCGGAGTGACGGCGCGGCCCGCGCCGCCGCCGGTCGCGCTATGATCGGCGGGGGAACCGGGCCGTGAGAATTCTCGTCATCGAAGACCATCGCGATATCGCCTCCGCGGTACACGATTACTTCGAAGTACGCGGGCACGCCGTCGATATCGCGCATGACGGCGTCTCCGGACTTCATTTCGCGGTCGTCAATGACTACGACGCGGTGGTGCTCGACCTCGGACTGCCGGGGATAGATGGGCTCGATGTCGCCCGCCAGCTCCGCAAGACGGCGCGCAAGACGACCCCGATCATCATGCTCACGGCGCGGGATACCGTCGGCGACAAGCTGGCCGGCTTCGGCAGCGGCGCCGACGATTACCTCGTCAAGCCCTTCGAGCTTGCCGAGCTGGAGGCGCGGCTCACCGCGATCCGGCGCCGGACGATACCAGGGGGCGAGCGCGAGCGCCTGCGGGTCTCGGATCTCGAGTACGACGTGCCGACCCGCCACGTGACGCGGTCCGGAAAGCCGATCCGGCTGACGCCGATCGAGCAGCGCCTGCTGCTGTACTTGATGCGCAACGCGCACCGCGTCGTGACCCGCGCCGAGCTGGAACAGGAGCTCTGGAGCCATACGCCTCCTGACAGCGACGCCTTGCGCACGCACATCGCGGGCCTGCGCGCGGCGATCGACAAGCCGTTTAACGCGCCCCTGCTTCACACCCTGCATGGCGTCGGCTACAGGATCTGCGATGCGTCCGAGGTCTAGCCAGACCCTGCGGGGTCGATTGGTGATCGCGTTCGGGTTGCTGGGGTTTCTGCTGAGCACCGGCTTCGCGGTTGGCGTGCATTTCGCCTTTGAATCCATCGAGCATGACCTGCTCGTGGACATGCTGGAGCGCGAGCTCGAGACCGTCCGGGAGGGTGGGACGATCGTGAGCATCGCGGGCAGTGCGATCCGCATCGAGTACTACGTCAGCGACTCGCCTTCCACGCCGGAGGTCTACCGGAACCTGGCGCCAGGATTGCACGAGATCGGCTCCGACGAGCACGAGCGGCACGTGCTGGTGAAGAACGCCGACGGCGCGCGCCACATGGTCGTCTTCCAGGACGAGAACATCGAGCGGCGCGAAGAGGCCCTGATGTGGACCCTGTTGATCAGCGTACTCGTCGCCACCTACCTTTCGATCTGGCTCGGCTTCGTGATATCGCGCCGCGTCATCAGCCCGGTCACCGCTCTGGCCGGTGAAATCCGTCAACTGGAGCGCGGCGCCGCCGACCCGGGCACCCTGCGCACGTACGCGCAGGATGAAGTCGGCGAGCTTGCGCAGGCGTTTCGCGACTACCGCCAGCGCCTGCAGGAGTTCATCGCCCGCGAGCAGGCGTTCACCGGCACGGTCAGCCACGAGCTGCGCACGCCGCTGACGGTAATCGGCAGCAATGTCGATGTCCTGCTGCAGGACGCCGGCCTCACGCATGGCGCGCGCGAACGCCTGCTGCGTATCCGCCGCGCAGTGCGCGAGTCGGGGGACCTTGTCAATGCGTTTCTGGCCACGGCGCGCCACGGCGGCAGTCCTGCAGGCGAGTGCGAGCCGCGGGCAATTGTCGAGGCCGTCGCCCGCAGCGCCTCGGAGCAGTATGGCGTGAGGGCCGATATCGAGATCGCCGCCGACGCCCCGGTGGCCTTGCGCTCGCCCGCGGCCGTGTTCTCGGCGATCGTGCGCAATCTCCTGCACAACGCGATCGAGCACGGGTGCCAGCCGGTTATCGTGCGCCTCGCGCGTGACGGGCTGACGATCGTGGATGCCGGTGGCGGAGCAACGGCGGCGCGCAAAGAGGGGCGGCTCGGTCTCGACATCGTGCAGAGATTGTGCGAGGGACAG
>DATIEU010000542.1:0-3654 GCA_035455565.1 Steroidobacteraceae bacterium
TTCCACCCCTCGATGCAGGGGTTCTATCCGAACGATCGGCAGGCTTACGCACTCTATGGAGTGATCGAGGAGGCGGGGCTGCCGGCCCTGTTCCACACCGGGCAGACCGGCGTGGGGGCGGGCACTCCGGGTGGGATGGGGATCCGGCTGAAGTACTCGAACCCGATGTACCTGGACGACGTCGCCGTGGATTTTCCCGGCATGACGATCATCCTGGCGCACCCCTCGTTTCCCTGGCAGGAAGAGGCCCTCGCGGTCGCAACTCACAAGCCGAACGTCTACATCGACCTGTCCGGCTGGTCGCCCAAGTATTTCCCGCAGATCCTGGTGCAGTACTGCAACACCCTGCTCAAGAACAAGGTGCTGTTCGGCTCGGACTACCCGGCCATCACGCCCGATCGCTGGATCGAGGATTTCGCGCGCCTGCCGATCAAGCCGGAGGTGCGCCCGCTGGTCATGAAGGAGAACGCGGCGAGGCTCCTCCAGCTCGCGCCGTCCGGAGGTAAGCAGAAATGAGTCGAGGCTTTGCCACGGTGCGCCTGGCGCTGTACGGCCTGAGCGTTCTGGCACTTGTCTGCGGTGCGCCGGCCGAGGCGCAGAAGCGAACCATCACCCACGAGGACGTGTGGCTCATGAAGCGCGTCGGCGCGCCGGTGCCGAGCCCCGACGGCAAGTGGGTGATCGTGTCGGTGACCGAGCCGGCGTACGACGAGGACGACCAGACCGCGGAATTGTGGATCGTGCCCGGGAACGGCGGTGCGGCGCCGCGCCGCCTGACGGCGAGCCCGGCGAAGGAGAACGCCGTCACATGGAGTCGCGACAGCCGGCGCATCGCCTTCTCCACCAAGCGCGAGGGCGATGAAGTCGAGCAGATCTACGTGCTCGACATCGCCGGGGGCGGCGAAGCCATTCCGGTGACCGATATCTCGACCGGCGCGCGCTCGCCACAGTTCTCGCCCGACGGTAGCCAGCTGCTGTTCGTCAGCACGGTCTATCGCGAGGCGATGAACGAGGCCGACAACAAGCGCCTCGAGCAGGAGCGCAAGGATCGCAAGTACCACGTGCGCGCCTACGACGGCTTCCCGATCCGGCACTGGGACAAGTGGCTCGATCCGGAGCGCCAGTCACACGTATTCGTGCAACCCGTCGACTCGCCCGAGGAGGCGCGCGACCTGCTGGCGGGCACACAGCTCGCCCGCGGCGCCGGCTTCTCGGGTCGCTGGACCGATACGGGCGAAGAAATCGATGCGATCTGGGCGCCGGACGGACGTTCGATCGTGTTCGTGGCGAGCACCAACTGGAACACGCGTGCCTACGATTTCGCCACCACCGACCTGTTCAAGGTCGACGTCGGTGGCGGCGAGCCGGTGCGCCTGACAAAGGGGCGCGATTCCTGGTCGGAGCCGACCTTCAGCCCTGACGGCAGGAAGCTCTACGCGCTATTCGAACCCGAGTCGCGCAATGTCTACACCGCGGATCGGCTGGCATCACTCGATTGGCCCGACTTGGGCGCGCCGCGGTTGCTCACCGACCGCTTCGACCGCTCAGTCACTTCCTACGGCGTCCCGCGCAACGGCGAGAAGGCCTTCGTGCTCGCGGAGGATGGCGGGCACGAGAATCTCTACTCGCTGCAACGCGCCGGTAACAACGTCCAGCCGCTCGGCGACACATCGAGCGGTGCGTATTCCAATCTGGAGGTGCCTGCGACGGCTGCCGTACCGGTGATTTTCGCCAACTGGGAGAGCGCCACCAGTCCGGTCGAGGTGGTGCGCGTCGATCCGGACACCGGGAGGCGCGCCGCGCTCACCAATTTCAACGGTGCGCGCGCCGCGCAGATCGACTGGCAACCGGTGCGTCATTTCTGGTTCGAGAGCAAGGGCGGGCGACGCATCCACAACATGCTGGTGCTGCCGCCCGCGTTCGACGACTCGAAGCGCTATCCGCTGTTCGTCCTGATCCATGGCGGGCCTCATTCGATGTGGCGCGATCAGTTCGTGCTGCGCTGGAACTATCACCTGCTGGCCTCGCCAGGCTACGTGGTGCTGCTCACCAACTACACGGGCTCGACCGGGTTCGGCGAACAGTTCGCCCGCAATATCCAGGGCGATCCGCTCAAGACACCCGGCGACGAAATCAACCAGGCCGCGGACGAGGCGATCAAGCGCTTTTCATTCATCGATGGCTCGCGACAGTGCGCGGGCGGCGCGAGCTATGGCGGTCATCTCGCCAACTGGCTGCAGGCGAGCACGACACGCTACCGCTGCCTCGTGAGCCACGCGGGTCTCGTGAGTCTCGAGTCCCAATGGGGCACGAGCGATACCGTGTACCAGCGCGAGATCATGAACGGCGGTCCGCCGTGGGAGCAGGGACCGATCTGGCAGACGCAGAGCCCGATCCGCTACGCCACGCAGTTCAAGACGCCGACGCTCGTGACCGTGGGCGAGAACGACTTTCGCGTGCCGCTCAACAATGCGCTCGAGTACTGGACCGTGTTGCAGCGACAGCAGGTCCCGAGCCGCCTGATCGTGTTCCCGGACGAGAATCACTGGATCCTGAAGGGCGAAGACAGCCGGTACTTTTACAGCGAGGTGCACGCCTGGCTGGCCCGCTACCTCAAGGAGACCTGAGCCGCTACTGGTAGACCTGAATTCCCGCCGCAACAGCCTGTTGCGGGATTCCCACGCCGGGACCTTTCGGTTACACTTCGCGCCCTCGATTCGCTCGGGAATCGAGGCTTGTGAAAACAAGTGTTTAGCGCATACCAGGCCCCCCGAGGGGCCTTTTCGTTTATGCGAAACGGTGGGCCCTCGGGCCCATTTTCGTTTGTGGGGCGTGCAGTGCTGCGCGATGAGCTGTTCCGGCTGCTCGAGCCCGCGGTGAGCTCGCTCGGCTACGAGTTGGTCGAGCTCGAGTTTGCCCCGGCGGGATCAGGCGGCGTGTTGAGGCTCTATATCGATGCGGTGCCGGGCGTCACGCTGGACGACTGCGAGCGCGTGAGCCGCCAGGTGGGCGCGGTGCTCGAGGCGGAGGATCCGATCCCGGGTCACTACACGCTCGAGGTGTCCTCGCCGGGACTCGATCGGATATTGCGGACGCGCGCGCACTACGAACGTTTCGTGGGTAGCCGCGTCAGGATTCAGCTTGGAGCGCCGCTCGACGGACGGCGACGCTTCACGGGTACGTTGCTCGAAGTTCGCGACGAGGGCGTGGTGGTCGATGTCGATGGCCAGGCCACGCCGCTCGGCTTCGCGCAGATCCAGAGGGCGCGGTTGGTGCCGGCGCTCTGACAAGAGGTTGAGATCATGAACAAAGAGATCCTGATGGTGGTGGACGCCGTCTCCAACGAGAAGGGCGTTGACAAGGAGATCATCTTCGACGCGCTCGAAGCGGCACTGGCTTCGGCTACCCGTAAGAAGCACGGCGAGGACATGGACGCTCGCGTCGCCATCAACCGCAAGACAGGCGACTACGACACGTTCCGCCGCTGGAAGGTATTTGCCGACGACTCCACGGAGCTCGAGTTCCCCGAGCGTGAGCTCCGGCTCGACGACGCGCGCGAGATCGACACGCAGGCCGAGCCCGGCGGCTACGTCGAAGTGCCGATGGAGTCGGTGGCGTTCGGCCGCATCGCGGCGCAGACCGCCAAGCAGGTCA
>DATIEU010000543.1:0-2323 GCA_035455565.1 Steroidobacteraceae bacterium
CCATGTCGTGGCCACGTTCGACGAGACCGTCCGGAGCCTCCGCGCCGCCGCCGAGCCCACGCGCCTGCGAATTCTCGCCGTGTGCTCGCAAGGGGAGCTGACCGTGGGCGAGATCGGCCAGGCGCTGTCGCAAAGCCAGCCACGCGTCTCCCGGCATCTCAAGCTCCTGTGCGACGCGGGCCTCCTGGTCCGGTTCCGCGAGGAACACTGTGTCTATTACCGCGTTCCTCCGCAGGGACCCGGCGCCGACCAGGCCGCGCAGCTCCTCACCTGGATCGAAGCCGGCGACGGTGTGCTCGAGCTCGATCGCGAGCGCGCCACTCAAGTGCGCGAAGAACGCGCTCAAATTGCGGCGGAGGAGCTCTCGGCACTCGCACAGGTCGCGGAAGACCCGCATACCGCCGCCGCGGATGAGGAATTGCACGCGATTCTTCTCCAGGAGCTCGGCGACAGCGAGATCGGCACGTTGCTCGACGTCGGCACCGGGACCGGTCGCATTCTCCACTGGCTCGCACCGCGCGCCCGCGAAGCGGTGGGCGTGGACCTGTCGAGCGAAGCGTTGCGCGTAGCTCGCACCAGCGTGCACGGCGCGGGCCTGAGCCACTGCGTTCTGCAGCAGGGCGACATGCACGAGCTGCCCTTCGAAGATCGTTCCTTCGACCTGATCACTTTCGACCGCGTGTTGGCCGATGCGCGCCGGCCGGGCCTGGCGTTGCGCGAAGCGGCGCGCCTGCTGTGTGCCGACGGACGCTTGCTGGTCATCGAGGACTACGACCGTCTCGATGCGGCGGCGCCGGCCTCCGGCGGACACGCGCTCAAGAGCCTGCGCGACTGGCTCGCGGATGCCGGGCTCGCGTGCCAGCGATTGCGCCCCGTCGATACGCCGGGAAGGCATTTGCTCATCACCTTGAGCCGGCATCGCGACACGGTACCGGCGGCGGCGTGATCGGGGGACACCATGACCGATAGCCGCGTCCACGATCTCGTCCAGGAAGTTGCCGCGCGCGGCAAGCGCGCGCCGGTGCAGGTGTCGTTCGAATTCTTTCCGCCCAACGATGCGGCCATGGAGCGCACGCTGTGGGAATCGGTGCAGCGGCTCGCACCGCTCGCGCCGCGATTCGTTTCCGTCACGTATGGCGCCGACGGCTCGACGCGCACACGGACGCACAACCTCGTCATGCGGGTGCTGCGGGAGACGACGCTGACTGGCGCCCCGCATCTCACCTGCATCGGCGCCTCACGCGAGGAGATCCTCGAGATCGCGCGCAACTACTGGTCGCAGGGCGTGCGCCACCTGGTGGCTCTGCGTGGCGATCCGCCACAGGGCGCTGGCGCCTACCGGCCGCAGCCGGGCGGCTTCGACTACGCGGTCGACCTCGTGCGTGGCCTCAAGAGCGTCGCCGACTTCGACATCTCCGTGGCGGCGTATCCGGAGACGCATCCTGAAGCGCCAAACGCACCCTTCGATCTCGACAACCTGAAGCGCAAGGTCGACGCGGGCGCGGCGCGCGCGATCACGCAGTTCTTCTTCAATACGGAACTCTTCCTGCGCTTCCGCGACCAGTGTGACGCTGCGGGCATACGCGTGAGCATCGTGCCGGGCATCCTGCCGATCACGCGCTTTCCGCATATGCTCAAGTTCGCGGCACGCTGCGGCGCATCCGTGCCCGAGTGGCTGGTGCACGAATTCGACGGCCTGGACGACGATCCGGAAACACGGCGGATGATCGCGGCGAGCATCGCTATCCGCCAGGTGCGGGAGCTGCAGCGGCACGGCGTGGAGGAATTTCACTTCTACACCCTGAACCGCTCCGAGCTCACCTACGCGATCTGTCATGCGCTCGGGCTGCGGCCGCGGCCCGCAGTCGCTGCAATGGCGTCCTGACATGTCCTCGCGCGCTTCCCGCATCGCCGCGTTTCACGAGCTGCTCAAGCAGCGCATCGTGTTCCTCGACGGCGCAGTCGGCACCATGATCCAGGCGCATCGTCTCGACGAGGCGGGCTATCGCGGCAAGCGTTTCAAGGATTGGAAGCGCGACCTGCGCGGCAACAACGACCTGCTGACGCTGACGCGACCCGACATCATCGAAGGCATTCATCGCGCTTATCTCGAGGCAGGCGCGGACATCATCGAAACCAACACTTTCAATTCGTCCGCGCCCTCGCAGGGTGACTATGGCCTCGAGAGCCTCGTGAACGAGCTCAATCTCGAGGCCGCGCGCCTGGCGCGGCGCGTCGCCGATCAAGTCACCGCGCAGACCGGCGTGGTGCGTTTCGTGGCGGGTGCACTCGGCCCGACCAACCGGACGGCATCGCTCTCGCC
>DATIEU010000544.1:0-3556 GCA_035455565.1 Steroidobacteraceae bacterium
GCTGAAGATTCCGGCGGAGACTCAATCCGGGCGCGTCTTTCGCTTGCGCGAGAAAGGCGTGCGGCCAGTGCGCGGCGGGGCGACGGGCGATCTGTTCTGTCGCGTGACGGTCGAAACACCGATCAAGCTTTCAGCCGAACAGAAAGAGGCGCTGCGCAAGTTCGATGAATCGCTGCGCAAGGATCGCAAGCAGCACAGTCCGCGCCAACAGAGCTGGCTCGATGGCGTGAAGCAATTTTTCGAGAACATCAGGCGGTCGGTGTGATCAACCTCGCCATCCTCGGCATCACGGGTCGCATGGGCCGGACGCTGCTGCGCGCACTGCCCGAAGCGCAGAGACTCAAGCTCACCGGGGCGCTCGCCTCGCCACGCAACCCCGCGATCGGTCGCGACGTCGGTGACCTGATCGGCGCGCCCGCCTACGGCGTGGTTGCGAGCGCGGATCGTGACCAGGCTCTGGCAACCGCGCAGGTCGCGATCGACTTCACGCTCGCGCCGGCGGTCGAAGACAACGTCCGCGCGTGCGAGCGGCGTCGCTGCGCGCTGGTGATCGGCGCGACCGGCCTGAGCCAGGGCGCGATCCAGCAGATCAAGGCGAGTGCGGAACGCATTCCGATCCTGGTGTCACCGAACATGAGCATCGGCGTGAGTCTCCTCGAGCAGCTCGCAGCGCAAGCCGCGCGCGTGCTGGGCGATGACTTCGACGTCGAGATCATCGACACGCATCACCGCGACAAGGCTGATGCCCCCTCGGGCACAGCACTGCGGCTCGGGGAAACGATCGCCAACGCACTCGGGCTGGAGTTCGCAAAAGCACAGATTCTTTCGCGGCAGGGTCACACCGGACCGCGCGAACGCCGCAAGATCGGCTTCGCCGTGGTGCGCGCGGGCGATCACGCCGGCGAGCACACGGTGATGTTCTCGGGCCGCGGCGAGACCCTGAGCCTGACGCATCGCGCCACGGACCGGCTGATCTTCGCGCGCGGCGCGCTGCAGGCGGCGCGCTGGCTCGTCGAGCAACGCCCTGGCGTCTATTCGATGCAAGATATTACATCGTGATATCAGTAAGTTATGGCGTAAAGCTCGATGCAATCTGCGCGCGGGTCAAAGCGGCCGTGGTGCGAAGGCAGCGTTTTTGTCCGTGGACACTCACGGAGCGAGTTCGTAAAATTCGCGTCGTTGCCAATAGGGTAGTCCGACAAAGCGGGACGGAGTTCTTGAGAGCTCCTCCCGCTTTGCACATGGGCGGCCCACATTCTGGCTTTCGCGGGCGAAGGGGACATGCCAGTTGACAGTTCCGGCTGTGCTCGCCCTCGAGGACGGCACCGTCTTCCGGGGCAAATCGATCGGTGCCAAGGGCAATACCACCGGCGAAGTCGTTTTTAATACTGCGATCACCGGCTACCAGGAAATTCTCACCGACCCTTCGTACTGCCGACAGATCGTCACGCTCACTTATCCGCACGTCGGCAACACCGGCGTGAATCCCGAAGACCTCGAATCCTCCGCGATCTACGCCGCGGGCCTGGTGATCCGCGATCTGCCATTGCTGGCGAGCAACTGGCGTTCATCGGAATCGCTCACGCAGTTCCTGCAGCGGGGCAAGATCGTTGCGATCGCCGACATCGACACGCGCAAGCTCACGCGCATCCTGCGCGAGAAGGGTGCGCAAGCCGGCTGCATCATGACGGGCGAGACGATCGACGAAACGGCGGCGGTGCGCGCGGCGCGCAAGTTTCCCGGCCTGAAAGGCATGGACCTCGCCAAGGTCGTCACCACCAAGCGCCAGTACCAATGGAACGAAGGGAGCCTGTGGCGCGCGAACGATCGGAACCTCCCGCGCCCGGCGGCGCGCCTGCATGTGGTGGCCTACGACTTCGGCATCAAGCGCAATATCCTGCGCCTGCTCGCCGATCACGGCTGTCGCATGACGGTGGTGCCTGCGACCACGCCCGCGGACAAGGTGCTGGCACTCGCTCCCGACGGCATCTTTCTCTCGAACGGTCCCGGGGACCCGGAGCCTTGCGACTACGCCATCCGCTCGGTGCAGCAATTCCTCGAGACCGACATTCCCGTGTTCGGCATCTGTCTCGGCCACCAGTTGCTGGGTCTCGCGAGCGGCGCCAAGACCGTCAAGATGAAATTCGGGCACCACGGCGCGAACCACCCGGTGCAGGAGCTCGCGACTGGCAAGGTATTCATCAGCAGCCAGAATCACGGTTTCGCCGTCGACGAAGCGACGCTGCCGGACACCGTCAAGCCAACTTTCCGCTCGCTCTTCGACGGCTCCCTCCAGGGACTGGTACACACCGACAAGCCGGCGTTCAGCTTCCAGGGCCATCCAGAGGCGAGTCCCGGGCCGCACGACCTGCGACCCTTGTTCGAACACTTCCTCTTTCTCATGGTGAAGCGCCTGCAACAGGTGTCCCGCGCGCAGAAGGCCCAGGGCGCGCGCAAGCAGGCGGTCGAGTCATGAGTCGCGCGACACCTCATGCCTCGCCGTGACGACCTCGAAAGCATCCTGATCATCGGCGCCGGCCCGATCGTCATCGGCCAGGCGTGTGAGTTCGACTATTCGGGAGCGCAGGCGTGCAAGGCGCTCAAGGAAGAGGGCTACCGCGTCATCCTGGTGAACTCGAACCCCGCGACCATCATGACCGACCCGGAGATGGCGGACGCGGTGTACATCGAGCCGGTCAACTGGCGTACCGTCGCCCGCATCATCGAGAAGGAACGGCCCAGCGCGCTGCTGCCCACGATGGGCGGCCAGACCGCGCTCAATTGCGCGCTCGACCTGGCGCGCGAGGGCGTGCTGGAGAAATACAACGTCGAGCTGATCGCTGCTTCCCGCCAGGCGATCGACATGGCCGAAGATCGCGAGCTTTTCCGCAAGGCGATGCGTGAGATTGGCCTCGAGGTGCCGCGGGCGCGCATCGCGCACAGCATGGAAGAAGCGCTCGCCGTGCAGGCCGAGATCGGCTACCCGACGGTGATTCGACCCTCTTTCACGCTCGGCGGCAGCGGCGGCGGCATCGCTTACAACCGCGAGGAATTCGAGGAGATCGTCGCGCGCGGTCTGGATGCCTCGCCGACCAACGAAGTGCTGCTCGAAGAATCCGTGCTCGGCTGGAAAGAGTTCGAGATGGAAGTGGTGCGCGACCACAACGACAACTGCATTATCGTCTGCTCGATCGAGAACTTGGATCCCATGGGTGTGCACACGGGTGACTCCATCACGGTCGCGCCCGCGCAAACGCTCACCGACAAGGAATACGAGCGCATGCGCGACGCCTCGATCGCGGTGTTGCGCAAGATCGGCGTGGATACCGGCGGGTCGAACGTGCAGTTCGCGATCAATCCTGAGGACGGCCGGATCCTCATCATCGAGATGAACCCGCGCGTGTCGCGTTCCTCCGCGCTCGCCTCCAAGGCGACGGGTTTCCCGATCGCCAAGGTCGCGGCCAAGCTGGCGGTGGGCTACACGCTCGATGAGCTCAAGAACGAGATCACCGGCGGCGCGACCCCGGCCTCGTTCGAGCCGACGATCGATTACGTC
>DATIEU010000545.1:0-2161 GCA_035455565.1 Steroidobacteraceae bacterium
ATCGCGACCATCAGCACCAGCGCCGACACGAAGAAGTGCACCACCGACGACGATTGCAGGATCGATACCGCGCGGTCCTGGCCACGCACGATGTCCTCGTATTCCTGCATGTGACGGTCGATCGACACAGAGCGCGTCAACAGGCTCTCGACGCACTTGTTCACGCGCGTGAGGGTCTCCTGGATGACGCGCCACTCGGGCATCATCCGGCGCAGCAGCGCGTGGCGCTCGCCACTCGCCTTGCGATAAGCCTGCATCGCCTCGTTGTGCGCTCTCACCAGCGATTTGTGGATGTCCGCGAGCACATCCGCGGCGCCATACTTCTCGTCGAGCTTGGCGACCGCTTCCACGGCACGCACCCAACCGGGCGCTTCCGGCGGTACCTCGACCGCCTTCTGGTGATCCTCCTCGATGCGCGTGATCGCCTCGCTCAACGTACGGTGCAGCGCCGGATAGTTCGTCAGGTCCTTGCGCACCGTTTCGCCCACGCGCTCGAACTCACGTTCCACCACGCGTTCCTTGGCCTCGCGGCCCGCGGCCAGCAGCACCTCGCGGTTGCGCGCAGCGAGACGCAGCTCGGCGTGCGCGATCGAGTGCGCGGCGAGACGCAGGCCGTGAGCGAGCGCGCCGGTGGCGGTGCGAATCGCCTGGTGCGCCGTGCCGCGCGCGAGATAGAGCACGACCACCAGGAACACGAACCACAGCAACGCCGAGACGAACGGCCATGGCGTGATGGAGAGGAGACTTGCGATCGACATGTAGGTGTCCTCGATTGCCGCGCGCGCGACGACGGCTGGAACGCCGCCGTCACGCCGCCGCGACGGATGCGAAGCTAATAAGGAGTGCCTGTCAGTGGCCGCGTGCGCCTAGGAAAGGCGAACGATTCCGGGCCATGTGATGCGCCATGCTGGCAACCCCGCTGTCATAGGTAACCCGTTAGACCGGTGGCTTTGCGACCCTCTCTTTCGAGAGGTGTGCCTCTACAGTGTCGGGCAGCCTCGCGCGAAGGCGTCGCGCTGTCAACGCTGCAGCGCGTTCACTGGGGCGTTATGTAATGGCCAGCGACCGCGCACGAACGAGTCGCGACGTCTGTCGCACTCCTCGTGCGCGCGCCCTGCATCGCGCGCTGTCAATGCGTGCGAGTGACGCCAGATGGCTACACCTGCGCCAAGAAAATTGTTCAAAGTTTCCTGCGCCGCTCAGAGCGCGCTCATCTGATGCGCATGCGGGGAACCCATGTCGCGCACGTGTCTCTACCCATGGGCGGGAGGCACCTGCGCCGACGCAAGGATGCCTGTCGAGTATCCACCTGGAATCATGGAGGTTCCGTCATGAAGAGATTGCTTGCATTCACCGTCGCCGCGCTGCTCTCGGGTGCTGCCATCAGCCAGGGCCAGGAAATGCCGCCGCCCTCCGATCAGCCGCCCGCCGCGACACCACCCGCACCCACGCAGAGCACCGAGCCTGCACCCGCGCCTGGCGCGCAGCCCGCAACCGGCACGCAGCCCGCGACTCCGGGCACGCAGCCCACGTCACCGACGTCGGTGTTCGACGCGCTCGATGCCGATCACGACGGCAAGGTCGGCCAGCAGGAAGCGCAGGCGCATCCCACTGTGTCGGAGCACTTCTCCAAGGCCGACGCCAATGCCGATGGCGCGTTGAGCAAAGAAGAATTCGACTCGACGTTCAAGAGCCAGTAACCCCACTGCGGCGAGGCGGTCGCACGCGACCGCCTCGCTTCTTCTGTTGCGACGATTCCTGCGCCAGCTTCCGCTCCGGCGCAGCGCATGCCATGCTGCGGCGAATTCATGCAACGTCCGCGCCTGTCACGCTACCTGTCCGGAGTGAGCTGCTATGCCTGCTCCGCCCCACACGACCCGCATGAGCTCCTGAGCGTTTGCACGCGTTGCGATTTACCGCTGCGCGTCGACTACGACCTCGCGGCGATCCGTCTCACGCTCGCGGATGTGCGCGGGCGCGCGCCCACGCTCTGGCGCTACCGCGAATTGCTGCCGCTCGAGCCGGGCGATGAGACTTCGCTCGGCGAAGGCTTCACACCCCTGCTGCCCATTGACGAACGCGTGTGGATCAAGGACGAGTCGCGCAATCCCACGGGCTCCTTCAAGGCGAGAGGCATGGCACTCGCCGTTTCGATGGCCAA
>DATIEU010000546.1:0-2244 GCA_035455565.1 Steroidobacteraceae bacterium
CTCCAACAGATACGGCGACCGCGCCAGTGTCCATCCGCCGGTCGTCAGGTCCTCAGGTGACAGGTCTGGACCGGTCTTGATGAACCCGTTGACGTCGAGCGCAACACAGCTATCGAGCCAGCCGGTATTCGGCACGGCACCCGTCATGACGAAGACGTGCCTGATATCATACGTCTCAATGCTTCCTGTCCGCTGATCGTGCCACTGGACGCGCTCGAGATGCCCAGTGCCATTCAGTGCCACGAGTTCGGTTCGCGTCCGCAGCGAGATCCTCGGATGCTCCTCGATTCGGCGAACCAGGTAGCGCGACATCGTTTCTGCCAAGCTGTCCTTTCGCACCAAGAGATGGACGTGCTCGGCCGTGTCTGCAAGAAACACCGCTGCCTGGCTCTTCGGCTGGCAACGTACCGGCACAATGGGTCGAGCCAATAAGCACGACGTCACCGTAACCGCCGCTGATCAGCTCGACGCGGCGAAGGATGAACGCGCGCATCAACGTTTCGCTCAGCTCGGCATCCGTCTGGATGAGTCCGAGCAACTGTTCGCGATCGAGCTCGATCACTGCGCCCGGTTCAACGGCCTGAATGCGAGCCAAGGCTCGGCGACCAGTCAGCAGAGTGCTTTCGCCGGTTAATTGGCCGGCGCCTTGCCTGACAATCAGTGCCTCAAGCCCGGCGGAGGGTCGCAGCACCTGCACCTCACCGCTCAACACGACGAAGAACGGCACCGGTCGTTGTCCCGCCTCGACGAGCACCTCACCAGTCGCGATCGAACGCTGTCGTCCATGAGACGCGATCCGGGCGATTTGCATCGGGGTGAGCGTGGGAAAGACACGGTCAGGACGAGAGACGGTGATCGCCCTCGGCGTCGAAAAGGAATCAGGTGGTGTCAAGAGTCTTCCCTCAGGGTCCGAAGGTAAACACATACGCGCGCAATCCGGCATCGCTCGACGACAGCGTCAGTACGTGACGTCGCCGCGGCGCTCCGGCGACCAGTCGAATCATCCCCGATCGATCGAATCGCGCGACCCCGTCTGCGCCGACGTCCGCGCCGCGCACTTCGCCGACCGCTGTCCATCCAGCAGCACTGAGACGGCCGCACGTCCAGACGGGGGAGGTTGCAGGACAAGGTTGACTTCGCCGCCCGTGAAGGGCAGGACGAGCGGCACGACTTCATGTTGACCACCGACCGCTGAGAAACGCGAGCGCCGTGTCGACAAAAGAGGGCGCGGCCGAGCCGAAAACTGGACCGTGGCCGCCGTTGGGAACAACCCAGAGGAACGATCGTGGGATTGCCGCTCGCAACTCCATCGCAAGCGACACGGGGTACAGGAAGTCGCGGTCCCAGAAGACAACCAGCGTGTTGGCGGTGATCGAGGCAAGCTCCTCCGGTGTAAAGTTCGGGTCCTCGCCGTCAGCCATCGCCCGAGTCTGCGCGAGGAGTGTTTCGAGCTGGCCCGGACGCTGGTGGCGTTCGCGCATGCGCACTCGTTCCGCCTCGCTCAGCGTGGCCTCAGAGAACGCGCGCTGAATCGCCTTTGCCTGCTCCGGGAACGCCGCGGGCGCGCTGATCACGATCATCGCGGCGACACGGGCAGGCTGGAGGGTAGCCATGTGGAGTGCCGTGATGCCGCCGCCGCTCAGCCCGATCACCTTGACGCGATCTATCTGCAGATGATTCAGCAGGACGAACATATCGAGTGCAGACCGCTTGAACGAGTACGTCGCAGACGCGCCAGTGGAGCGTCCATGGCCGCGCAGGTCCGGTGCGATGAGGCGATAGCCCGGAGGTGGTTCCTTGAAGATGTACTGCCAGTCCATTCCCAGCCCCATGCCGCCGTGCAGCCAGAGCAGCGGCTCACCATGGCCGTGCGTGTCGAAATAGAGTTGCATGTCGTCGATCTCGAGCATCATCAGGGATCTACCTCGAAGCAGACACGATCACACTGGAATCACCCAGAAACGACTTTCTCCAAGCAATGACTCGGCAGGGTCCTGAATCACAGTCCCTCGGCGTTCGAGATGAGCTGGTGGTAGAAACCAATGCTCTTCGCATACTCCGCGACCAGCACACGCTCGTTGACCCCATGCCGGCGTTCGGTGTCCGCTGCGGATTCGACGCGGACCGGCGTGAAGCGATAAACGTTCTTCGCGAAGGTGGCAGAGAAGTACTTCGAGTCGGTCCCTCCCACCATCAGGTACGGAGCGACGAGCAGGCCCGGTTCGGACCACGTCTGACGAATCG
>DATIEU010000547.1:0-2030 GCA_035455565.1 Steroidobacteraceae bacterium
ATCCTGTCCGGTGTGCCCGTCGCAGTGCTCATGATGTCTCCCCTTTTTTTGCTGGCAAGCGTACGCACCAGGCGGTGCAGGGGCGCGACATTACAGGAACGCGGGTAACCGGCCAAACCAGGAACGTATGGCCACGGCGCTCACAGGAAATTGACGCGGGCTTGCGTCGCGGAACTCAGTGCGGCGCGCGCTGGGAACTCGCGTTGCTGCGCTCGGGCAGCGCATCCGAGAGCAACCGCAACAAGCGCTCCGGATCGACCGGCTTGGTGAGGTGCCCATCGAACCCGCTGCGCAGCGCCATCGCGCGATCTTCGGGGTAGCCGTAGCCGGTCAATGCATACATACGCAGCGACTTGCCCGACGTGCGCTGGCGCATGAGTCCGGCCAGCGCATAACCATCCATGCCGGGCAAGCCAATATCCATCAACACGAATTCGGGCGAAAACGCTTCGAGTTTCGTCAGGGCCTCGCCACCGTCCCTGGCGGCGGCCACCGTATGGCCATCGCCTTCCAGCAGTGCACACAGCATCTGCGCCGAGTCCTGGTTGTCTTCGACGACGAGGATGCGTCGCGTTACGGTGTGATAACCGCGTTCGCGCTCCATCAGGCGTTGCTCGGGTTCCACGAGCGGCAGGATCACCGTGAATTCGCTGCCGTGCCCGAGCCCGTCGCTCCGCGCCTCGACGCGCCCGCCGTGCAGCTCGACGATGCGCTTCACGATGGTGAGTCCGATGCCGAGGCCGCCTTGCGAGCGGTCGAGCGATTGATCGGCCTGCAGGAACAGGTCGAACACCTGCGGCAACATTTGCGGGTCGATGCCCGCACCTTCGTCGCGAACGCTGATGACCGCCTCCTCCGATTCGCGCAACTGCGCCGACACGTGAATCACTCCGCCCACGGGCGAGTACTTGGCCGCGTTCGACAGCAGGTTCACGAAGACCTGTTCGAGCCGCACCGCATCGCCACGCACGGGGAGCGGTCGCGCCGCCGGCGTGAATCGCAGCGTCTGATGCTTTTCTCCGATGGTGGCCTGCATCGTCTCCATGGCCCGTTGCAAGGCCGATTCGGCGTGCAGGTACTCCTTCTTCACTTCGATCATGCCGCGCCGGATGCGCGCCGCATCGAGCAGGTCGTCGACCAGGCGCACCAAGTGGCTCACCTGCCGCAGGAGTATCGGCACGTTGCGGCGGACGCTCTGCTGATCAGTGTCGTCGTGCGCCAGGATGTGGGCCACATAACGGATAGGCGCCAGCGGATTGCGCAGCTCGTGAGCCAGCATGGCCAGGAACTCGTCCTTGCGCCGGTCCACTTCGCGCAAGGCTTCCTCGGCGCGCTTCTGCTCGGTGATGTCGACGTTGATGCCGACCATCCGCAGCGGACGCCGTCGTTCGTCGTGGCTCACGGCACCGCGACAGTGCAGCCAACGGATGTCGCCAGTGTCATGCCGCCGGATCCGGTAGTCGACCGCCAGCTCGCCGTCTCCGAGGGCGCGCTCGAAAGCGTCGAGTACTCGCTCCACGTCCTCGGGATGAATGCACGTCATCCAGGCTTCACGCGAGCCGCGGAACTCGCCCTTCCGGAAGCCATGCAGCTCGAGCAACTCCTCGGACCAGGCGGTGCGATTGGCGGCGATATCCCACTCGAACGTGCCGGACCGGCCAGCCCGCAACGCCAGCGAGAGTCGATGCTGCGCCTGCTCGAGCGCCTGCTGGGCGCGCTTGTTCGCGGTGACGTCCTGGACCAGCGCAAAAAAGCCCTGCACCGCGCCTTCTGGGTCGCGGTCCGGCACGTAGTAGGCGCTGATGTATTGCGCGTCGGTTGCTCGATACGAGATTTCGGTTTCGAAACGCGTGGTCTCACCGGATAGTGCCAGCGCCACATGGGGCTTGACGGCCGCGTAGGCCGACTCGCCGAGCACGTCGCGCAGGTGCTGCCCGTAGAGCTCGGCCGGACGCAGCTTGAACCATTGCTCGTAGGCGCGATTGTTGAAGCGATAGCGCTCTTCGGAATCGACATACGCCAGAAGTACC
>DATIEU010000548.1:0-5854 GCA_035455565.1 Steroidobacteraceae bacterium
CGCTCGGTGATCGACGGCGCGGTGAGGTGATGTGACCAGGCGACGAGCTTGCCGTCGCCGTCGAAAGCGCCGGCACAGGTGTTGAATGCCGGCGGCCGGTACACGTCGTGCGTGGTGTCGTCCTCGCGGGTCCACAAGACCTTGACGGGCTTGCCCACCGCTTTGGACGCCTCCACTGCTGCGGGAATGAAGTCCGTTTCGAGGCGCCGCCCGAATCCACCACCGAGCAGGGTGGTGTGGATGCGAACCTTTTCAGCAGGCAATCCAGATGCCTTGCTGGCGGCCGCGAGCGCAAAACCCTGGACCTGCGTCGGCACGTAGACGTCGCAACCGTCGGCGCGCACGTCGGCCGTGCAGTTTTGTGGCTCGAGTGTGGCGTGCGCGAGCAGCGGTAGCTCGTATTCAGACCTCACCACGCGCCGCGCAGACTTGATGGCAGCTGCGGCATCGCCTTCCTGGCGCGCGACGACACCTGCGTTCTTGGAAGCCTGCTTGAGGCCACGCCAGATCGAAGCATCCGATACCGCAGCGGCCGGCGCCGCTTCCCATTCGACCGTGAGCGCATCGCGCGCCTGGCGCGCCTGCCACCAGGTGTCGCCCACCACGACCACTCCAGACGAAGTCGTCAACACCTCGCGCACGCCGGGCATGCTCTTGGCCGCACTCGAATCGACGTTCTTGGGCTTGCTGCCGAGCACCGGCGGCAGCGCAATCGCGGCGTACAGCATGCCGGGGAGCTTGACGTCGATGCCGAACTGCGCCGAACCGTCCACCTTCATCGGCGTGTCGAGGCGCGTGCGCGGCTTGCCGATAAGCTGCCAGGCGCTGCGTTCCTTCAACGGGACGTCCTGCGGCACCGGGAGCTTCCCCGCCTCATCGGCGAGTGCACCGAATGTGAGCCGTTCGCCGCTCGGCGAAATGACGGCGCCCTGCTGCACCCGGATGTTGGCCGCATCCGCGTTCCACTGTTTGGCAGCTGCGGCCACCAACATCTCGCGAGCCTGCGCGCCGGCCTTGCGCAGCTTGGGCCACGCATCGCGCACGCTGGTGCTCCCGCCGGTCACCTGACCGCCGAGAAGCGCGTTGGTGTAGGCATCACCCGGCGGCGCGAACTCGATCTTGATCTTTTCAAGATCCGCGCCGAGTTCCTCGGCTAGCAGCGTCGGCAGGGCTGTGTAGACGCCCTGACCCATCTCGGACCGGTCGCAAAAGAAGGTGATGACATCGTCATTGCCAATCTTGAGCCAGGCATTGGGCGCGAACGGTGTGACCTCCTGGGGCTTGCGGCTGCAGGCCGGCAGGTGCAAGGCGAGCACCAGGCCGCCGGTTCCAAGCGCGGCTGTCTGCAGGAATGCGCGCCGCGTGAGTGCTGCGCGCAAGGAGTCGTGGTCGAGGCTCATGCTGTTACCTCAATTGAAGAGTCCGCGTATGCGCGTCAGGCGTTTGACTGAAGTTCGGCAGCGCGATGGATCGCCGCGCGAATACGCTGGTACGTGCCACAGCGGCAGATGTTGCCGGACATCGCGTCATCGATATCCGCATCGGTCGGCTTGGGCTTCTGCGCGAGCAGCGCTGCGGCCGCCAGGATCTGGCCCGATTGACAGTATCCGCATTGCGGCACGTCGAGCTCGATCCAGGCCCGTTGCACCGGGTGGCTGCGATCGGCGGACAAGCCCTCGATGGTCGTGATCTTGGCCGCTCCGACATCACCCACGGGCGTCTGGCAGGAGCGTGTCGGCTGTCCGTCCAGATGTACGGTGCACGCACCACACTGTGCGATACCACAGCCGTACTTGGTTCCAGTCATGTTGAGCGTATCGCGCAACACCCAGAGAAGAGGTGTTTGCGGATCGACATCGACGTCGACATCTTTGCCGTTGACGCTGAGTTGCACGGTGACCCTCCCCTGTGACCCCCGACTATTCTGCGGTGCGCGCGACCGCTTGCCAAACGCCGTTACTCCCCTGGCCAGCCACCCGGCGGCGGCGAGGCACTCGCTACTTCGCGGTACGCCTTCCATCCATCGCCAGCGTTGCGGAGAAGAATGAGGTAGGTGTCGCGTAGCTTCACGGGTTCGCTTGCACCTGGTGGCGTGTAAGTCGTCGTCGACGTGCCGAACTCGTACGCCCACTCCGAGCTCAGTGCGACGATTTCTAGGGGCCTGATCTTGATCCGTGCACCCGGCGGAAAGGGCGCACCTGCTGCGGCCACAGCCATCGCATTCCAGTCAGGTGCACCCGGTCGCACCATCACTGCTCCTTCAGCGAGCAGCGGCATGAGCGAACCCGGGTCGCCGGAGGCAACTGCGGCCTCATACGCGGAGCGCAAGCGATCGATTTCAGTCTTGATCGGCAATGTCTTTGTCATGGCTAGACCTCCGTTCGGCACGTCAGAGCGCAGCTGTCGTTCACCAGACAGGATATTCGGAACCGCGGGCATCCTGCTCGGCAACCGGCGACGGTGGTTCCGTGCATTGCCCGGGCACGGCCGTCATGCGGTCGCGCTAGCAAGTGACTGGATCGGGTTTACGGAGCATATTCCCAATCATGAGCACGCGACGACGGTTCCTTTCCTCACTCGCGGTCCCCGCAGTCGTCATGGGCGCCGCGCCCGCGATGAAGGCGCTCGCAGGTGTCGCCCCCTTCATCCCGGACACAAAGGCGGACGACGCAGCCGTGTTCGCCGCTGCGCGCAAGCACTTCCTGATTCCAGAGGGCGTCGCTTACTGCAACACCGGCACGCTCGGTGCATCGCCGCGCGAGGTCGTCGATGCGCTGGCCGAAGGAATTCGCCGCATCGAAACCGATCTCGCGGCATGGCCCTATGAACAGCCCGATGGCGAACCCCTGACCGGCTACCAGCAGCTCCTCGACGTGCGAGAGGCGGCGGGCCGGTTCGTGAACGCATCGGCCGCCGAGATCGCGCTCACGCAGAATGCCACCATGGGGATGAACTTCCTCGCCAACGGTCTCGATCTCGCCGCGGGTGATGAAGTCATCAGCACCGACCAGGAGCACGGCGGCGGCATCTCGCCCTGGCGGCTGCTCGCGAAGCGTCGCGGCGTCGTGCTCAAAGAATTGCCCTTAGAAGCAGCGTTAGCGGCTGGGCCCGACGCGGTCGTGAGACTATTCAAGTCCGCATTCACGCCGCGCACGAAAGTCGTTATCTTCAGCCACATCACGTCCGGTCTGGGCGCGCGGCTACCGGCGCAGGAACTGTGCGCGCTCGCGCGGAACCGTGGCGCGCTCGCGATCGTGGACGGCGCGCAGGCCGTGGGGCAGATCCAGGTGGATGTGAAAGCGCTCGGCTGTGATGCGTACGTCGGCAGCCCGCACAAGTGGATGATGGCGCCGAAGGGCACGGGCTTCTTCCATATCCGCCGCGACGTGCAGGATCGATTCTGGACGACGCTTGCGAGCTACCAGTGGGACAACCATGCAGACGGGGCCTTCCGCTTCATGCAGTTCGGCACCGGAAGCGTCGCGGTAGTGGACGGGCTGATGGCGGCGCTCAAGTTCATCGAGAAGGTCGGCATGCCCCGAATCGAGCAGTGGGACGCGGGCCTGACCCGGCGACTTCGAGATGGCCTGGCCCGGATCCCCGCGGTGCGCGTCGCCTCACCGGCGGACCCGCGCCTGACCGCCGCGATCACCACGTTTCGCGTCAACGGCATGAACGCCAAGGCTCTGCAGGACGCCCTGTGGGCGAAACGCGTGCGCGTTCGTGCGCAAAACGATGAGCGCGGCGTCCGCATGTCGGCCCACGTGTACGTGAGCCCCGCTGATGTGGACGTGATCCTCGACGTTACTCAGGAACTGGCCGCCAGCGGGTAGTTACTCGTCGCCAGGCCATGCGCTGCGACACGGTGAGCGAAACCCCCTCAGGGCGTTGGCGCGCCCCATGACTGGCCGAAGAGAATCCAGTCCGCTTCATCGTCGTTGTCTTGCGGCGCGCCTGACCCGGCCCATGACCGCTGAAGGTGCACCGACCCCGACGGATTCCCGAGCGACCCGTTCGGCTGAAATGTGCCCCCGCTCGCCGGGCGATCCGCTTCCGGAGTCCCAAAACGGACGACGTCATCGATCACGTCGGTGCGGAAGAATGGAATGATGACGATCAAGCGGGAGAACACATTGCGCCGACCCAACAGGCGGGCCTCGCTCGGCGCGACGTCAAAGCCACTCATGAATCCGTCCTCCACCTTGATACCGGGAACCGCGCCGAGCTGACCGCCACTGAAGTCCTCGGCCACTGGCGGGCCGGCGTACCCGGCCTCCTCCCACACCATGAAAAAGCTGCCGCCCTGAACCGCGCGGCCGAACGTCCCGAGATCGACGCTATTCGCAGTGCCGGTCGAAGTACTGACTGCAAGCCGATAGCCGGAACCGAGCGTGATGCTTCGATTCGTTGGCTCATCGAGATACAACTCGACACGGTTCTTGCCGACTTCGGTGAGCAGCAATTTGCGGGTTTGAGTGCCATCACATCCTGCGAGCAGCAAGCAGGCTGCAATGCCGATGGATATCCTGGTGCACAAAACGATGTCCAAATCTGCACTTCCTGTTAGGCAAAAACGATCAACAGTAGAAAGAAGGTTCATATCTGGTCACCCCGTGTGTGCGGGCTCGGGACGCCCGCGCCTGCGAATCCACTCGGCGAGTAATACCAGCAGGAGCGTGCCCGTCATCAGGAGCACGGCGAGCGCGATCATGACCGGCAAGCGGCTCGCAAAACGCAATTGACTGAACAGGTACACCGGAAAAGTCGGCTCCGTGCCGGCGAGAAACAAGGCCAGCGCAAATTCATCGAGCGACACCGTGAACGCAACCAGCCACGCGGAGACCACGGCGGGCGCGATCAGCGGCAGGATAATCCTGGCGATCACGCGCCGATACGGCGCGCCGAGATCCATCGCGGCCTCCTCGAGGCTGGGATCGAATCCAGCCAGCCGCGCCGCAACGATCAGCACCACGAAAGGCAGAGCCACGACCGTGTGACCGGCGGCGACCGTCCACAATGACCGATCGATCCCGGCGGCGAGGAACAATACCAGTAGCGCCACCGCCAGCACGACGACCGGCACGACCAGCGGCAGCATCGCGAGTGTGAACAACAGGGCTTCGCTGCGAAACCGGAAGCGCGTGAGCAGCAGGGCAACCTGCGTGCCGAGGATCGTAGCCGCAGTGCTGCTGACGGCCGCGACCACCAGGCTGTTGCGCGCCGCGCGCAGAACCTCCGGAGAATCGAACAGGCGCTCGTACCAGTGCGTCGTCAGGCCCTCGAGCGGGAACGACAGGCTGGTGCCGGCATTGAAGGAAAACAGGAACAGCACCGCGATCGGCAGGTACAGCAGCAGGATCAGCAGCCCGTAGTAAACGCCCAGGAGTCGCGGGCGTGGCAAACGCACTGCGATCGCGCTGGCGGTCATTGGATCAGCTTGCGGACGTTGACGAGCCGTGCCGCGATGGCCACC
This sequence comes from Steroidobacteraceae bacterium, assembly GCA_035455565.1. GTDB lineage: Bacteria > Pseudomonadota > Gammaproteobacteria > Steroidobacterales > Steroidobacteraceae > DATBVX01. The sequence continues at coordinate 5,474 of DATIEU010000548.1, forward strand.
AGCACCAGCGACACCACCAGCATGATCATGGAGAGCGCCGCTCCCCGTGGCCAGTTGGCCGCCTTGGTGAAGAAGTCCTGGATGATGTTGCCGTACATGCTGCCGCTGCTGCCGCCGATCAGGAGCGGTGTGACGTACTCGCCCACCGTCGGAATGAACACCATGAAGAACGCGGCCAGCACGCCCGGCAAACTCAGCGGGAAGGTAATCGCCCAGAACGCGCGCCGCGGGGGCGCGCCGAGGTCCGCCGCCGACTCGAGCAGCTCACGCTCGATGCGCTGCAGGCCCGCGGCGATCGGCAACGCGGCGAATGGGATCCAGACATAGATCAGGGCGACGACCACGGTGTTGCGGCTATAGAGCATGCCGCTCAAGGGCTCC
>DATIEU010000549.1:0-8569 GCA_035455565.1 Steroidobacteraceae bacterium
GGCCCGGTCGGCGTGCAAGCAGAACCGCGGCAGTCAGCGCAAAGCCGACAAAGATGAGTTGTCCCAGCTCGACACCGACGTTGAACATCAGTAGCGCGATGGGAATTGCCTTCTGTGGCAATCCGACTTCCGCGAGCGCACCAGCGAAACCGAAGCCGTGCAGGAGCCCGAAGCTGAAAGCCACCACCCACGGTGCGCGTGCCGTGAGCCCCGGCTTGCCTCGCAGGCCATGCACGATTTCGTGGGCCACAAAGACGATGCTCAGCCCGATCATGGCTTCGATGGGCGGGCCGGGGACGTTCGCCCAGCCGAGCGTCGCGGAAACAAGCGTGAGGCTATGTGCGACGGTAAATGCCGTAATGGTGAGGAAGATTCGCTTACCACCGCGCACGATCAGGAGCAGCGCGAGCACGAATAGAAGGTGGTCCACTCCGCCCAGGATGTGCTCGACACCCAGCACGAGATAGGACCAGGCGACCTCGGCAGCACCCGTTGCCGCCTCGACCGTGAACTGCGGCTGCTGTGGTAACAGGTGCTCGACCTGGCTCGTGCCGTCCTGACGCTCGACTCGCACGATCACGTCCGTGACACTGCCGGCGATGCCATCGATGTTGACCGTCTGGCCGACCAGGCCTCCCGCACGCGAGATCTGCCAACGCTCCACGTAGGCGCTGCCGCCGAACACCGCCTGACGTTGCGTGAGTTGCCTCGTATCGCCGGGAAAGCGGACGTCTACCGCGAGTCGCAATTCCTCGCCTTGCGCTGGCACCTTCCACAGCACGTCGTATCGGTCGCCACCCAGCTCGCGCACTTCGAGGTAGGCGGGTCGAAAGACGTCAGCGTGCGCGCTCCATCCGAGAGTGGACAGCAGCAGCACTGCCGCGCGACGTGCCATTGAAGGAATCGTCAATCGTCTCACCCGGCGGGATCGGCGTCGCTGCCGTCAGCGCTATCGATGTGCACCGTGTAGTTGGCGCGCAGTCGGCCGTAAAGCGCCGCATCGGCTTCCTCGCGGCGCGCATGCAGCAGATCGCGTTCCACCGCCGCGCGCGCCTCTTCCAGCGTCGCCCTTCGACCAGGCTCGCGCTCACTCAACTCGACCAGGTGTACCCCGTAACTGGAACGCACCGGTCCCTGCCAACTGCCAACGGGAAGCCCCTGCATCGCACGCTCGAAGGCGGGCCCAAAAACCTGCATGAGCTCGTCGGCCGTTGCCGAGGTCAGCGCCGGGGGCAGCAGCGTCGAGTCGCCCGCGGCGAAGCCACCGTGCTCGAGTGAGCGGCGCGCGGCGAGCATCGCGGTCTCGAGACTGTCGCCTTGTCGAACGGGATTGAAGTAGACCTGTCGCAGTGTGTACCTCGGCTCGACCGCGTACCTTTCCGGGTGAGCATCGAGCCAGGCCTGCAACTCATCCGTGGTTGGCACGACGGGCTCGGCACTGTCCATGATGAACTCCATCTTCTGCCCGATCCGTCGTCGCACGACGGGATCGTCGCGGTCTAGCCCCATGGCCATTCCTTCGCGATAGAAGATTTCGTCGCGTACCCAGTTGTCGACGAGCCCCTGGAGCTCCTGCGATGTCGGCGGGCGTTGCCAAACCCGCTCAAACTGCACCCGCAGGCTGTGGATCTGGCCGCGCGATACGACGATCTCGTTCTGCGCTGCCGGCATCCCGCGATGCAGCCAGCCGTAGACGCCGAATAAGACCGCTCCGAGGATGAAGAAATGGAGCAATGGCTCCCTGAGCAAGCGTTGCATGTTGATCTCCGCGCTCCTCGTCACGGCGTGTACCAGATCGGCGACGTCCAGGCTCGCTCCTGCGTGGTCATCGGGACGTTGCTCGACATCTTCACCTTGAAGTACGCAGCATCGTACGCAGTCCAGCGCGGCGTCGGGATCTCGAGGACGCGCGCGTAGTAGAACGCTTTCACGCTCGAATCGAACTCCGGATCCTTCCACACTCCGATCAGTTCCGGGTCTCCGATCGAGTTGGTCCAGGTCGCGGTTGCGACGTCCACCGTGTTGCCGACGGGCGGGAGTTTCCCGGACGCATCGAGCTTGCGCCGTTCAGCATCGCCCCAAACGACGTTGAAGACTTTCTCCTGCGGCTTGCCGCTCTTGTCGAGCCACCCCTTGATGATCTGGATGCGATCGAGATTGCCGCCCAGCGGATCCTTGAGTGCTGCCACCAGGAAGCTCGGTGCCTTGCCTGCAGGTGCCTTACGCAGATCACCGCCCATCGCGACGCCTTTGGCGTATCCGCCGATCGCCGGACTGCGATTCACCGCATCCGCCGGCACGTAGTCGAAGCCGCCGAAGAAGCGCACCACCATGTGCGGGCCGCTGGTCCCATAGGTTTCCTTGCGCTTCATCGCATCCCAGAGCGCCTCACGCGTATTGGCAGTTGCCCAGACTCCTGTGACGCCCGCTGCGGTCAATTCCCATCCCTTGACTACGCGATCAGCGAACTTCATTGCGTCCTCGTCCCATCGGTCCGGCCGCGGCTCGCAACTCGGAAACTTGCAATAGAAGTTCTCTTCCTCCTCTGCGACCAGGCCGTTGTGGGTATCTGTGCCGGCCGCCAAGCCGTATTTGAAGGGATTGGCGCCAACCTCCTGCTCGATTTTGAGCCCGTTCTTGAACGCCTCGCGCAGGTATTCGTGCTGAATCATCCCGGGCTTTTTCGGCAACAGGATGAGATTGCCGCGATCCCAGATTTCGTAGCCGCGTGCGAATTCGTCTGTGGTGGAGAGCGAGGGATGCGACTCGCTCTGTCCCTTCATCTGGATGGCCTCGAAAAGAGGCTCCCACCTCGCTCGTTCCGCCGCCCACTCGCGTGTCACAGGTCCGCCGGCGTAGGTCGTGAGCGCAAACATGCGACCGTTCGAAAGATTGCCGTTGTGTGGAATCGCCAGCACCTTGCCACCCGTCTTCTTTTCATAGGCAGCCATCCACTTCCACAGATCTTCCGGGTTCTCGCTCTGAAACGTCGTCATCGGCAGGACCTGATCGGCCTTGTCCTTGCCGTCCCGGTAGATCACGTTGCGATGCAGGTTGTCGCCGCCGCCCGCATTCGAGGTCCACTCGTACGCGATGAATGCGGTAAAACGGCGCGGCTCGTTGTACTTCTCCATGATGGCTATACTTTTCTCCCAGCTGGACTTGACGAACTTCGGGTCCATCAAGAGCGGCGGGAGTTTCTTGTTGGACTGCGCCGCAATCAGTTCCATGGTTGCCTGGTGTGCCTGCTCCGGGCCAGCCGCCAACATGTCGTGCCAGCGCTTCAAAGTGGCGTCCTTCATCATCTCCGGATCGCCGGTCTTGATCCCGAAAATGGTCCCCATGCCATCGGAGTGATCAGTGACCGCGATCCAGTCGAGCGGTCGCCCGAGCTTCACGGGCTGACCAGAGGTTGCGACGACTTCGTCCCCGCGTGCGAAGCGAACAGCGTCCTCCGGTGTGAGCGTTGCGCCCACCATTCCGGCATCTGCCGACCAACCTGTGTGGACGTGTTCGTCGCCGAAGTAAGGACGCTCGGGATACGACTTTCCGGCGTACGGCGAGTAGCCTGCCTTCTTGTAGAACTTCTGGGCGTTAGCCGGCTGGATCTCGCCGAGGTCAGTGGGAAGCGACTGGGCCAGAATTCCGCTGGTCCACAGCGCCAGGCTAGAGACCAGAATTCGAGTTCTCATGGTGGCGTCCCTTAGCTGGAAGTAGCTTGTTCTCCTGCACGGTACACGTGGAAGGCAACACGCGGAACTGACCTTTGGGGCAGGCGGTGACATAGCGGGCACCAGTGCCAACATGAGATCCGTGCATACTGTTTGGCGGTGAAGCGCGTCGAGCCATCACACTTGACGGTGCTGCAGCTGGGGATGTACAGGACGATACATCGCGTGGAGATAAGTCGCCCGTAGCGCGGAGAAACCATGAAACTCGTGCACCAGAATGCGGGCGGCAGGTCCGTGATCAGGGGCGTACTGGGAGCAGTCGTCGGTTACATCACGCTCGCGCTGGCTTCGACGTTGGTGCAGGAGATCTGGTTAGGCGGAGTGAGCTACCGGAACTCCGAACGGTCTGTGCTGATTCTTGCGGGTGTGTTTACTCCTCTGTGCGCGTTCCTCGGTGGGCTTATCAGTGCGCTTGTCGCCGGGCGCGCCCGCTGGCTGGGGGCAGGGCTCCTGTGTGGATTGATCGCGGTCGAGACCACATACCTGTACAGCACGCGGCGCGTTGACGGGCCCCTGTGGTTCGAAGCAGGCGCTGCGGCAGCCCTGATCCTGGCGGTGTGTGCAGCCACATGGCTGTGCGAGCGCTACGCCGCTCGCACGCTGTCGCATCGTGCAGCTGCGCCTCAGGACTAGGCATCAACGCGGGTGCGATCCCATGCGCGCCGGTCCTGGCATCGCACGGCTCGCGCTAGTGTCGAGATCATCATCCGCATGAGCCTTGCGCGTCCGAGCTCTCCTGTTGTTGACGACCGACTCCGACGCCTTCACTGTTTGTCCCCGCCGGGTTGCGCGCGTGATAACTCATCGAGGCCGCAGTTCACGCGCGATGTCGCATTATGTGAGCGCTATACTCCGATAGGGGAGCCGGGGGGCCATGCCGGAGTACGGACGGAAGATAGCCACTATCCTGGCGGCTGATGTAGTGGAATACAGCCGGCTGATGGGCGTGGACGACGAAACGACTCTGGCGGCGCTCAACGTTCGCCGCACGATCTTCGATCGTCTGGTTCGAGAATTCGAGGGTCGGGTATTTGGCAGTGTCGGTGATAGCCTGATGGCCGAGTTCCCGAGCGCCGTCAATGCCGTTCGCTGCGCGCAGGCCATTCAGCAAGCAATCGAGAAAGAGAACGAACCGCTTCCGGTCGACAGACGCTTGGCTCTGCGGATCGGCCTGAATCTCGGCGATGTCATCGAGAAGGATGACACGCTGTTTGGCGACGGCGTCAATGTTGCGGCGCGCCTGCAATCGCTCGCCACTCCAGGCGGCATACTCATCTCCGGCGCGGTTTACGAACACGTAAAGAAGAGGCTGCCCGCCCGGCTGAGCTACGCGGGCGCACGGCACGTCAAGAACATCGTCGATCCCATTGCGGTATATGAGGTGTTGCGGGCCGACGAGCGGCAGCGGCTGCTGAAGGGGTTTCTCCGTTACGCGCGACGCTGGCAAGTCGCGGTCGGTGTAGTGCTGGCGTTCATCGCCCTGATCGTCGCTTCGCTGCTTCTCTATCGCGGCTTTGGCGAGCGAAGCGGCGCGCCGGCTGCAATGCAAATCCCGTCGATTGCCGTCCTGCCATTCGTGGATATGAGTCCGGCGGGCGATCAGGCGTACCTCTCCGACGGCCTGTCGGACGAAATTCTCCACCTGCTGGCTCAATCACCGGCCCTGCGCGTGATTGCACGAACGTCGTCCTTCTCCTTCAGAGGCGAAAGTGCGGACATTGCAACGATCGCGGAAAGGCTGAATGTGAGCCATGTCCTCGAGGGCAGCGTGCGCCGGTCCGGAGAACGAGTCCGGGTCACGGCGCAACTCATCCGCGCCGATACGGCCGAGCATGTCTGGTCGGAAACGTTCGCCCGCGACCTGGACGACATTTTCGCGGTGCAGACGGACATTGCGGCGTCCGTGGCCAACGCGCTTCAAACCACGCTAGCAGGTGACGACAGTTCCAGACGGGGACGAAAGATCAATGCACGAGCGCATGAGTCTTACCTTCAGGGGCTGTATTTCTGGAATCGTGACGGAGCCGGCGACGTTGCCAGAGCACGCGATTACTTCGAGCAAGCCGTGCAATTGGAGCCTGCGTACGCCCGAGCGTGGTCTGGTATTGCCGGGACGTACCGCGCCCTGATTTATGCAGGCGAGATCGGTGTCGCGGACGGTTTTCCGAAACAACGCGAAGCGGTCGAACGTGCCCTGGCCCTGGATCCGAATCTCGCCGAAGCCCAGGCAAGAGCGGCGCAGTACTACTGGGACAGCGGTGACGATCCGGCCAGCGTTCGGCATATGGCGCGCGCAATGGAGCTCGGCCCTTCCGATCCACTGGTGTTGAGGATGGCCGCAGGTGTGGCTCTCACAGAGGGCAGGCTCGGCGATGCAATCGACCTTCAGCGACGGGCCGTGATGGTCGATCCGCTGTCGAGCAGAAACCGCGTCGTCCTGGGCACCTCCCTGGTTGCGGCGGCAGAGTGGGCGGACGCGAAGTCTCAGTTCAAGAAAGCCCTGGAACTGAGTCCAACATTACTGGATTTGCATGCAGAGATCGCCAGAATCCTGATTCTGGAAGGACAGTTTGACGAGGCGCTTACGGCTGCTCGCCAGGTGCCGAGCGGTCCACGGCGGAGCCAATGCCAGGCACTTCTGTACCACGCGACGGGGCGAGCGGCCGAGGCTGACACGGCACTCGCGCGCCTGGTTGACGCGTCGGGAAGGCCCGGCGCATCCGGAATCGTGGAGCTGTACACCGCTGAGGTGTTCGCTTTTCGTGGCAAGAGCGACGAGGCTTTCAATTGGCTGGCGCTGGCCAAGCGTCAAACGCGAAATGAGCGTGGACCCGATCCCAGCTGGTGGATTCGCCAGGAAATGCGTCTTTCGCCCTTTCTGAAGCCCCTGCATTCGGACAAACGCTGGACGGCCATGGCCGGTGAGCCGGAGAGAGCCTGAAGTGCGCTAGTTCATCCGGATAGCGGTTCGGGCAACGCTTTCACTTCTTGTCCCCGCCGGATTGAGCGCGTGATAGCGTCGACGGGGTTCTAGAGGAAGGGCCATGAGCGCAGATCGTCTGACGCGTCGTGCTGCACTGATCGGAGCGGGCGCGATCCTGACACCGCTCGCTCCGAACATCCTGGTCGGCGCACCGAGCACTTCGCCAGGCAAGACCAGCCTGATCAAGCTCGACGGGAACGAGAATCCCTATGGTCCTTCCCCGGCCGCTCGTCGGGCGATTCTCGCGAGTGTCGGCGAGGCGCCGCGTTATGCCGACGCAACGATCGAGACGTTGACGAATCAGCTCGCCGCGCACGAGGGCGTCGCGACCTCCCAGATTGTGATCGGCGCGGGCTCCGGTGAACTGCTCAAGATAGCCGGGCTGCTGGCGGTGACGACAACCTCCGGCGCCGAAGTTGTCGCCTCACGACCGACTTATGAGGAGCTGCCGGTGTTCGCCCAGACACTGGGCCTGAGAGTGCACTGGGTCCCACCGGACAGCGAACATCGGCACGACCTTTCGGCCATGCGCGGAGCCATCACGCAGCTCACGCGTCTGATCTACGTATGCAACCCCAACAACCCGACCGGGACCGCGGTCACGCGCGATGCGCTCGAGACGTTCATCCGGTCGGTTCCCGTGAGTTGCACTGTGATCGTCGACGAGGCTTACATGGATCTCGTCGATCAGCCGGGCGTCGCAACCGTCGCAGGTCTCGTCAACGACATCCCCAATGTGGTCGTGTTGCGGACGTTCTCGAAGCTCCACGGACTCGCAGGACTTCGCATCGGTTACGCGATCACCCCCGCGGCGCTCGCGCAACGGCTCGCCGCACTTTCACTCACCTGGCCGAACACGGCGGGCCTCTTGGCCGCAATCGCGAGCTTCAACGATCACGCCTTTCTTAAGACGACGCGCGCTGCACTGACCGGCGACCGCGCAAAAGTGCATGCAACGCTCGATCGCATGGGGCTGGATCGAGCTGATGCGCAGGGCAACTTCGTGTTCTTCGATACCGGCGGGCCTTTGAAGCAGTTCCAGGATCGGATGCTCGCCGAGGGTATCAAGGTCGGTCGCCATTTCGACGGCTATGACACGTGGGCGCGTGTCACGATCGGACTGCATCAGGAGGTCGAGCGGTTCCTGGGCGCGCTCCCGCGGGTGCTCGGAGCCCTGCGCTGACACGCGCGCCGTGCAGGAGGCCCGGCGATTGATGAATCTCGAACGGCTACTCGCACTGCCTTACGGTTGCGTCGCCAGTACGTTGTCGTATGAGATGGCCGTCATGAACATGACAGCTCCGTACCTTCCCCACGCATGCGAGGTATCCGTTGCCTCGAGCACGAGCCGTCCATCCACATAGACCCGCAACTCGTTCTGAATCGTCTCGAGGCGCACGGTGTACGCGATCTGGGTCGTCACGGGCAACGGCGCGGAGTCCAGCACCTGGATCGCACCGCCAACCAGCTTGCGCAACGAGATCTGGTTGTTGTTACGCAGGGTCACATAGTAGTAATTGCCGCTATCCCGGTAGCGAGCGAACAGCCCGAACCATCGGCCGTCACCGGCGCCGAAGGCAATTGGTGCGGCGCGCGCTTGGACGCTCTGATTCCTCGTGCTGATTCCGGTGATCAGCGTAGCGTTGCCTGCCGTCGAGGTCTGAACGTATTGCGGATTATCGCCAGTCGTCACTGTCCATTGCCCGGAAAGCCGCGTCCAGCGAAAGCCGTTGAACATCTCGAAAGTGTCGTTCACCAGCGTGACCTGCGGGCTGGGGCTCGCGACGACGTTGTCGTAGTCCGCCGCCGCTTTGAACATGAGTAAACCTGCATGACCGTGCTTGAGTGACGAGTC
>DATIEU010000550.1:0-7737 GCA_035455565.1 Steroidobacteraceae bacterium
CGCCCGGGAAAGTGGAAGTCGTCACCGGCCTGAAGCCGGGGGAGACGGTGGTGGTCGAGGGCACGCAGAAGGTCCGTGACGGCGGGCCGGTCCGCGATGTCTCGCGGGAACCGGCGGCGCCTGCCGCGTCGTAATCGCGGCTGGCCCTGTCAATCCGCCTCTTACCCTTTAACTCATTGATCCGTAAGCGGTAGTCGTCGGCCGGCCAGGGTTTCGGCGCGCCCCTCTGTTAGAATTTCGCGCCATCCCGCCCACTTCACCGCGCCCGTAACCCACCGTTTCGGGTCGATTCGCGGTACTCGAGCGGTGCGGTGGCAGCCGACCCAAAGCAACTCGAACATGGCCGCAAGTCCGTATCAGCAGCTCGAGCAGGAATTCCGGCGCTTGCACGCCTTTCGCGGCGCCTTGTCGCTGCTGCGCTGGGACGCAGCGGTCATGATGCCCCGCGGCAGTGCCGAAGTGCGCGGTGAGCAGCTGGCGGCGCTCGAAACCGAATACCACGCGCTCCTGACGGCGCCGCGCATCACGCGGCTCCTCGATCGCGCCCAGGCCAACGCGCAGGGGCTCGAGGACTGGCAGCTCGCGAACCTGCGCGAAATGCGCCGCCAGCGTGATCACGCCATCGCGACCCCGCAGACGCTGATCTCGCGCCTCGCCCGCGCCACCGCGCGCGCCGAAGTGCAGTGGCTGGAAGCGCGCCAGCAGAACAACTTCGCGGTGTTCGCGCCGCATCTCGAGGAAGTCGTTGCGCTGGTGCGGGACAAGGGGGCGTTGCTCGGCCAGGCGCTCAACCTGCAGCCCTACGATGCGCTGGTCGACGAGTTCAGTCCGGGCATCACCACGCAGGAGATCGACACGCTCTTCAAGGCGCTGTCACGCAAGCTCCCGGGGCTGATCAACGAAGTGATCGAGCTGCAGGCCAATCACCCGCTCAAGCCGATTACCGGCAAGTTCAGCATCTCGCGTCAGCGTCAGCTGGTGGTCGAGGTGATGAAGGCGCTCGGCTTCCCGTTCGATCGCGGCCGCCTCGACGAAAGCGAGCACCCGTTCACCGAGGGCGTGCCGGGCGACATCCGCGTCACCACGCGCTTCGATCAGAGCGATCCCTTCACTGGACTCCTCGGCGCGCTGCACGAGAGCGGTCACGCCATGTATGACCTGGGCCTTCCGCAGGACTGGCGCGACCAGCCCGTGGGGCGCGACCGGGGCATGGCGCTCGAGGAGAGCCAGTCGCTGCTGCTCGAAATGATCGTGGGGCGCAGCCGCGGCTTCGTGCGTTACCTCAAGCCACTCTTCGAGAAGCACTTCAGCGTCAACGGGCCGGAATGGGACATCGAGAACCTTTACCGGCACCTCAACCGCGTGCGGCGCGGTCTCATTCGCGTGGACGCGGACGAGCTCACTTATCCGCTGCACATCATGCTGCGCTACGACCTGGAGAAACGCATCCTGAGCGGCGAGCTCGCGATCCGCAGCATTCCCGAGGCATGGAACAGTTTCATGGACCAGCGGCTCGGTGCGCGGCCCACGAGCGACACCGACGGTTGCCTGCAGGACATCCACTGGGCCGTCGGCTCGTTCGGCTATTTTCCTTCGTACGCGCTTGGCGCCATCATTGCCGCGCAACTCTGGGATTCGATGCACGCGCACAATCCACAGGTCGAGGAGGAACTGGCCGCGGGACAGTTCGGCGGGCTCTTCAAGTGGCTGCACGATAACGTGCACGGGCTCGGCGCCAAGGTCTCCATCCAGGAACTCCTCAAGAGCGCGACCGGCAAGCCCGTGAGCGCCGCCGCATCGCTGCGTTATCTCGAAGCCAAATATCTCGAGACACCGGTAGTGGAGGCGACCGCTTGAAGGCGTTCTGCCTTGCGGCACTGTTCGCGGCCGCTGCCTTTGTGCCGGTTGGCGCGGGCGCACATGACTACTGGTTGCAGGCGGACCGGTTCCAGCTCAACGCCGGCGAGCCGCTGGTGGTGCATCTCAACATGGGCGATGAGCTCAACGTCGAGGAAGAAAAGCCGCACCAGGCCGAACGCACCGAGCGCTTCGAGCTCAGGCTCAAGGGCGATGTGCGCGATCTCGCCGCAACGCCCGAAGGCCACAAGCCCGTTTTCTCCGACACCCTGGCGAGCGACGGCGCCTTCCTGTTCACCCTCGTGCGTAGCGCTGCCCAGGTCGAGCTTCCGGCCGCGGAGTTTGATGAGTATCTCGCCCATGAAGGCCTGCACGCGTCGGCGCGCTCCGGCCGCGCAACGGAACGCGAACGCTACTGGCGCTTCCTGAAACTGCTCGGCCGTATGGGCCGGGACGACGAGACGGACCTGCATCACCGCTTCACCGGCGCGCAGTTCGAGATCGTGCTGCTGCAGAATCCCTTCACGCTCGGCCCCGAGGATGAGCAGATCGTGCAACTCCTGTTCGAAGCGAAGCCGCTGGCCGATACCACGGTATTCGCGTTGCATCGCGCGGCGGACGGGGCACTCACCAGGTTGAGCGCCACCACCGACGATCGCGGAGTCGTGCGCTTCAAGCTCGCGCAATCCGGCATGTGGCTCATCCGCGCGGTGTATTTGCGTCCCTGCAAGGGCTGCAAGGACGTCGACTGGGAAAGCTTCTGGTCCGCTTACAGCTTCGCGCGCGAATGATCGCGATCGCAACCGCCCGTCACGCGGGTTGGATATTCGGTGCAACGCTGCTCCTGTGGATCGTCGGCTGCGTGCTGTTGCCGCCGGTACCGCAGCCCCAGTCCTATCACGCGTTCGCCGACACGCGTGCATTCCTCGGCGTCGCCAATTTCTGGAACGTGGTGTCGAACGCCGCAATTCTGTTGGCAGGACTCCTCGGTGTGCGAGAAGTGACCACGCACCGCGAGCGGTTCGTCACGCCGCTCGAGATCTGGCCCTACGCGTCGTTCTTCGCGGCCACGGTGCTCGTGGCACTCGGCTCGACCTGGTACCACCTGGCACCCGACGATGCGCGGCTGCTGTGGGACCGGTTGCCGATCGCGCTCGCGACCGCGGTGTTGCCGATTGCGCTGCTCTCGGACCACGCCGGGCCGAAAGTGGCGCTGCCCTTGCTCCTGCCGGCACTCCTCGCCGGCGCGCTCTCCGCGGTCTATTGGCGCATGAGCGCGTTGCAGGGCCAGGACAATCTCGTGCCGTACCTGCTGCTGCAACTGCTCGCGCTAGGTGCGGTCGTGTTGCTCGCCGTGCGTCCCGGTCGCTACACGCGCGTCGCCGACTGGTGGACGGTGATCGGCATCTACGTGGTGGCGCGGCTCGCAGAGGTGTTCGACGCGGCGATCTACTCGGCGGGCGGACTGGTGAGCGGCCACACGCTCAAGCATCTGGTCGCGGCGCTTGCGGCCTATTGGGTGCTGCGTATGATCCGCCTGCGCCGGCCGGTCTCGGCGCCGGTTCCCGGGAGCGCTTGATTCATGACTGAACACTCTTCGAACACGTTGCGACGGCTGGGCGCACGCCTGCGGGGCCTGGTCGGCAAGGCGATCGCGGACTACCGCATGATCGAAGACGGCGATCGGGTGATGGTGTGTCTGTCCGGCGGCAAGGACTCATACACGCTCCTCGACCTGTTGTTGAGCCTGCAAAGGAGTGCGCCGGTGCGCTTCGAGCTCACGGCGGTCAATCTCGACCAGAAGCAGCCGGATTTTCCCGCCCACGTGTTGCCCGCTTACCTGGCGAACCTCGGCGTGCCGTACCAGGTTATCGAGCAGGACACCTACCGCGTCGTCAAACGCGTAATCCCCGAGGGCAAGACGATGTGTGGCTTGTGCTCGCGCCTCCGGCGCGGCGCGCTCTACGCCCACGCCAGCAAGCAGGGGTTCACCAAGATCGCGCTCGGCCATCATCGCGACGACATGATCGAGACGCTCTTCCTCAACATGTTCTTTGGCGGCAAGTTGAAGGCGATGCCGCCCAAGCTGCTCTCGGAAGACGGCCGGCACATCGTGATTCGACCGCTCACCTATGTCGAAGAGCGCGACATCGAGCGCTACGCGCGCGGCCGCGAATTTCCGATCATCCCGTGCCGCCTGTGCGGCTCGCAGGAGAACCTGCAGCGCGTCGCGGTGAAGGAGATGCTCACCGACTGGGAGCGGCGCCACCCGGGCCGCCTGGAGACCATCGCGAGCAGCTTGCGCAACGTCGTCACCTCGCACCTCGCCGACCCGGATGCGTTCGCGTTCGACGAGCTCGAGCTCACGCGCCTCATGAAAGGCACGCAAGCGGATTCGGGCGATGAGCGCACGGCGCTGGCGGAGCTCGAGCCACGCGAGCAGGCGTTCGGTCGCGCCCGCGAGTGATCAAGCACGCCGTGAACACGCGGCAGCCTTCGACACTGCCCACGCCGCCGCTCCCGAACAGTTACTGGGTCGAGCAGGGGCGCCTGCTCGGCGGTGAGTATCCGGGCACGGCGTCGCGCGCCGATACCCTGGACCGCCTGCGACGACTGCTCACCGCGGGCGTGACCTTTTTCCTCGATCTCACCGAGCCCGGCGAGCTCACGCCTTACGAACAGTTGCTCCCGCATGAGTCGCGCGCGGGGCAGCCGCGGGTGCTCTACGCACGCAAGCCGATCCCGGATCACTCGATCCCGTCGAGCCCCGAGCTCATGGTGGAGATTCTCGACTATCTCGATCGCGCGCTCTCCGCGGGGCATTGTGTGTACGTGCATTGCCGCGCGGGCGTTGGCCGCACCGGCACCGTCCTCGGCTGCTATCTCGTGCATCGGGGAATGTCGCCCGACAAGGCGCTCGAGTACCTCAATGAGCGCTGGCGGGCGAACGAGCGGTCGCAGGCCTGGCCGTCGACGCCTGAAACCAATCTGCAGATCGACTATGTCCGCAACTGGCGCGCGAGCGGCCCGGTAGTCGAGGCGGACCCGGACGTAACCGCGACACGGCAGCTGCGCGACCGCTTCCGCGGCGCGCTGGTCGGGCTCGCGGTGGGCGATGCGCTCGGTGCGGCGATTCAGCATCGCAAGCCCGGCTCGTTCACGCCGGTGAGCGACCTGCTCGGCGGCGGGCCGTTCGAGCTGCCGCGCGGTGCCTGGACGGACGACACCGCGATGGCGCTGTGCCTCGCCGAGAGCCTGGTCGAAACCGGCGGGTTCGATCCGGTCGACCAGGTCGAGTGCTATCAGCGCTGGCAGCGCGAGGGCTATCTCACCAGCACGGGTGAATGCGTCGGGATTACTGCGAGCGTGTCCCGCGCGCTCGCCACTGCACGCTGGAGCGGCAAGGCCTTCGCGGGCTCGCACGATCCGAACCAGCTCGACAAGGAGCCGTTGTCGCGCGTGGCGCCGGCGGTGCTGTATTTCCTGGCCGAGCCGGGCGAGGCGATCCAATACGCCGCCGAGGCGGCGCGCACCACGCAGCAATCACCGGTCGTGCTCGATGCGTGCCGGTACCTGGCCGCGCTCCTGGTGGGTGCGCTGCGCGGGGTCAGCCGCCAGGAGCTCCTGGCGCCGCGTTATTCGCCGGTCCCGGGCTTCTGGGAGGAGCGCGGGCTCAAGGAGCCGGTCGACGCCATCGCCCAGGGCTCCTATCGCCGCAAGGCCCAGGCCGACCTCGATGGCGGGGGCAATATTCTGCAAACGCTCGAGGCGGTCCTGTGGGCGCTCGATCACTCGGCCACTTTCCGCGAAGGCGCGCTCCTGGCCGTGAACCTTGGCCTGGACGCCGACGTGACCGGCGCGGTTTATGGTCAATTGGCGGGCGCGCTTTATGGCCTGGGAGGCATCCCCGCCAACTGGCGCGCCGCGCTCCTGAAGCGCGACGAGATCGAGGCCTGCGCCGACCGCCTGCTCGCCAGCGCACTGCAAAGAATGGCCGGTTGAGCGGCGCTCCGATCCTGCTACCATTTCCGCGCGGCCGCAGGTTCTGCGGTCGCGGTTCCAAGCTCCCGAGCCACCACTGTGCCGTCCGCTGCCAGCACATCGTCTGCGCGTCGCGAGGCTACCGCCCGCAAGCCGTCCGCGTGGGCGCGGCTTTCGGACGAGGAGCTGCTGAAGGTCCGGCTGTGCGATCTCGACCTGCGCATTGCGGGCAGGCCGCTCGCACGTTGCGTGCGGCGGCTGTACGTGGAACTCGAGAATGCGGGCTTGCGTTTCCGGCCACACTGCTGGCTGGCCGATGAGTGGTTCTCACCCGACGGCATCCCCGGCATCGCGATTCCTTTCTATCTTTCTCACCCGCGCCTGAGACGCCTGGAGCGGCGCATGATGCGCGAGGTCGAGGGCGGCAACACCAACTGGATGATGCGCATCCTCCGCCACGAGGCCGGGCACGCGATCGACTCCGCTTATCGGCTGCGACGTCGCCGCCGCTGGCGCGACGTGTTCGGCCCGGCGTCGCGTCCCTACCCGGAAAGCTACCGGCCGCGCCCCGGAAGCCGCCGTTTCGTGCAGCACCTGGGTTCGTGGTATGCGCAGAGCCATCCGACCGAGGACTTTGCCGAGACCTTTGCCGTATGGCTCAAGCGAGGACCGTCGTGGCGGCGCGCCTACGCCGGCTGGCCCGCACTCGAGAAGTTGCGCTACGTGGATGAGCTCATGCAGGAGATCGGCGGCGTCGCGCCGTCCGTGCGCTGCCGTGCGCACATCGATCCCGCGCGTCTCACCCCGCGCACGCTGGGCGATCACTATCGCAATCGGCTCGCCCGTCACGAACGGCCGCAACCGCGCCACGCCGAGACGCTCATCCAACGCGTGTTCATGGCGGCGCCCTCGAGCGCGCGCCGCATGCGCGCGGCCCCGCTCCTGCGGCGCTGGAAGCAACCGATCCTGCGCTCCGTCTCGCGCCGGCTCGGAACCAACGAATACCTGACCCACCAGGTCCTGCGGCACGTGATCGAGCGTTGCCAGGACCTGGGCCTCTATGTCCGCGATCCCGTGCGCGTCGCGCGTCGCCGCACGGAGCAGCTCGTGTACCGCATCGCGCGTCTCTACCTCGTCGGAAGTGCCGGCCGCCACGTGCTATGAAGCCTTTGCGGACGCTGGTCGTGATGCACGAGACTCTCGTGCCTCCCGAAAGCCTCGAAGGGTATAGCGATAAGGAAATCGACGAGTGGCGTACCGAGTTCGACGTCATCAGTCATCTCAAGCGCGCGGGTCATGACGTGAAGCCGCTGGGCGTGCTCGACACGCTGAGCGCGCTGCGTACCGAGATCGCGGAATGGAAGCCGCAGATCGTCTTCAACCTGCTGGAGGAATTCGACGGCATCGTGACCTACGACCAGCACGTGGTCGCCTACCTCGAGCTGCTGCGTCAGCCGTACACCGGCTGCAATCCGCGCGGGCTCCTGCTGTCGCGCGACAAGGTGCTGAGTAAACAGTTGCTCGCCTATCACCGCATCCCCACGCCGCAGTTCGCCCTGCTGCCCCGCGCGCGGCGCTTCCTGGTACCCAAACGCCTGCGATTCCCGATGTTCGTCAAGTCGGCCACCGAGGATGCGAGCCTGGGGATCGCGCAGGCCTCGGTGGTCGAAGATGCCGCGCGGCTCAAGGAGCGCGTGGAGTTCATCCACGAGCAGACGAAGTCCGATGCGCTGGTGGAGGAATACGTCGCGGGTCGTGAGCTCTACGTTGGTGTCATTGGCAACCGCCGGCTGACGACCCTGCCCGTGTGGGAGATGGTGTTCGGATCGCTCCCCGAGTCGTTGCCGGCCATTGCAACGCGCAAGGTGAAGTGGGACAAGCGCTACCAGTCGAAGTACG
>DATIEU010000551.1:0-2595 GCA_035455565.1 Steroidobacteraceae bacterium
CGAGCGGCATGACCGCGCCGGAGGGTGTCGCGAGCGGCACGCTCTGGAGTTCTTCGGGCGTCAGCCACTCCTGCGCGCGCAGGATGATGTCGAGGCGCTTGTTGCCGTCGAAGTACTCGCCGATCCACAGGCCGTCGCCCATCGAGCGGATGACGTTGCCCGCGGTGGCGCGATTCCAGCCGGCCTCGGTGAGGCGCCGCTCATCGGGCGTAACGCGCAGTTCCGGTTCCGCGGCGTCAAGGCCTTGCCACGGCTGCACCTGTGCGCCCGGCATGCGTTTCTCGATCTCCTGCATGGCGGCGCGCGCAATGGGGAAGAGGGCCTGCACGTCGGCCGACTGCAGCATCAGGTCGATGTTGCGGCCATCGCCGAAGCCGCCGAAGAGATTTCCCTCGGCGACGAAGGCCTCGACGTCCGGGAAGCCGACCAGCACTTCCTCAGTGATGATCCGCTGCAGCTCCGGCAACTGCGATTGATCCTTGACGCGCGCGCCGATGGTGCCGCCGCCCGGCCACATGAGAACGTAGTAATTGAGGAGCGCCGGCTCCTTGGTGCCCGCCATGTAGGGGCGCATGCGCTCGGCAATCGGCTGCACGATCTCGCGATTGACGGTGTCGACGGTCGCCCCGGGCGGGGTCTGTATGAATCCATCGATCGCGGCACGCTTCACCGGCGGCAGGTAGTCGAGCCGTGGCAGGAGCAACCAGCTCAACGCGATCGGCAAGGCGATCAGGCCCGCGATCAGCACTCTGCGGCGCACCCGTCCATCCGTGGCGGCAACGATGCGGCGCGCGAGATTTTCGGTGGCCGCGCTGTTCTCCGCCTTGAGCGGCGGCGCCTTGACCCAGCGAGCGACCGCAACCGGGACGACCGTGACCGCCACGATCATCGAAATGACGTTGGCGATTGAAATCGTGAGCGCGAGGTCAGCAAACAGCTGTCCCTCGGCGTCCCTGAGCCACAGCACGGGGAGAAAAATGGCCACGGTCGTCACAGTCGAGGCCACGAGTGCCGGCCAAACCTGTTGCGTGCCCTGGCTCGCGGCGTCCTGCGGCAAGTGGCCGCGCTCCTGCAGCCGCAGGACATTTTCGAGCACGATGATTGCGGCATCGAGCACCATGCCGACGCCGAACGCCAGCCCGGCGAGCGAAATCACGTTGAGCGTGCGCCCCGTGAGCTCGAGCGTGATGAAGGTCGAGAGCAGGCAGATCGGCACGGTGAGGCCCACGAGCAGCACGGCGCGCGTGTGACGCAGGAACAGCCACAGCACGCCGAGCGCGAGCAGCACGCCCGCGAACAGGTTGCCCGACACCAGGTTGATCGCCTGGTTGATGAAGAGCGACGGGTCGAACGACTGCTGGATCGTGAGGCCCATCTCCTTCAGCTGTCCTTCGCGCAGCTCGCCAATCTCGGCTTTCACGGCGTTGAGCGTCGCGAGCACGTTCGCGCCGCTTTCCTTGATGATCTGCAGGCCCATTGCCGGGTTGCCGTTCTGCATCGCGAGGTTCTCGCGATCGCCGCGGCGGATCTCGATCTCCGCGATGTCCTTCAAGCGCACCGGGCCCTGGTCGCGCCAGGCGAGGATCTGCTCACCGAGCTCGGCCGGCGTGTAGCGTCCGGCGAATCGCAGTGAATACTGGCGGCGGCCCAGCTCGACGTAGCCGCCCGAAGTGTCGTTGGCGCTGCCCGCAACACTCGCGAGCGTCGGGATTTCGATGCCGAGCTCCGCCGCACGGTACGGATCGAAGCGGATCTGAAGTTCTTCAGGAGCACCCGCATTGATGTTGACGACGGCGACGCCTGGCACCGACTCGATGCGCGGCTTCACCACGTCTTCGAGGAATTTCTGGTAGCTCTCGATCGGCCCCGGCGTGCCGGGCAGGAGCTGCACGAAGAACCAGCTGAGCGTCTGGTTGGCACCGCCGCCGCCATCTTCGCCCAGCGAGATCACGGGTGGATTCGCGTCGCGCGGCAGGTTCTGCAGCTGGTTCATGCGGCTGATCACATCGATCAGCGCCTTCTGCATGTCGGTATCGACGTTGAAGCGCAGGTTGATGAAACTGCCGCCCGCATTGGCGAAGGCGTTCAACTGCTTGAGGCCCGGCAAACCTTGCAGCGCCGCTTCCTGCGGCTCGATGAGCTCCGATTCCACCTCGGCGGGCGCGGCAGCGCGCCAGCCGGTGAAGATCGTCATCTGCGGCTCTTCGATATCCGGGAAGAGCTGGAAGGGAAGCTTGACGAGACTGAAGATGCCGAGCGCGATCACGAGCGCCAGGACGACCACGACCGCGGCTGGATTGCGGAGTGAGCTATCGGTGAGTTTCACGTGAGCAGCCTCCCGGGCACAGCTCGTGATCGCGGCATCCAGACCCGCTGTCCGGAAGGAAAGTTCCGATGCCTTTCAAGGCCGTGCACGCGGGCGACTCTACGCGCGACGCACCTCAGTGTCGCCGCACGAGCATTGGATGGAAAAAGGCAGTCGCTGGTTTGAAACCGCGAGCAGTTCGTACCAGATTCTCGTCAGCTGCCCAGTCGCGCGACCTCTTTCACGAGCGCTTCGAAGTCAGCTCGCGTGCTGCGATGGTTCACGATGGC
>DATIEU010000552.1:0-2811 GCA_035455565.1 Steroidobacteraceae bacterium
GGCGCCTCTTTGTCGGCTCGAGCGACGGCGATGTCCTGGCGTTCAACGCGGCCGATGGCAAGGAGCTCTGGCGCATCAAGACGCTGGGCGAGGTCATCGCGCCGCCTGCGGCCACCGAGACGCTCGCCGTGATTCGCACGGTCGACGGGCGATTGCGCGCCTTGAACACCTCGGATGGCAGCGAG
This sequence comes from Steroidobacteraceae bacterium, assembly GCA_035455565.1. Lineage (GTDB taxonomy): Bacteria > Pseudomonadota > Gammaproteobacteria > Steroidobacterales > Steroidobacteraceae > DATBVX01. The sequence continues at coordinate 186 of DATIEU010000552.1, forward strand.
CTCTGGGTGACCGAGCAACAGGTGCCGCGACTGTCGCTCCGCGGGACGGCACCACCCGTGATCGTCCGCGACATGGTGGTCTGCGGCTTCGACAACGGGAAAGTATTGGCGGTGGCCCTGAAGGATGGCAGCGTGCTGTGGGAGACGACCGTTGCGCCGTCGCGCGGTCGCACCGAGCTCGAACGGCTGGTCGACATCGATTCCTCGGTCCAGGTCCAGGGCGATGACGTGTTCGTGGTGGGATTCCAGGGGCGCGCGGCGATGCTCGCACTCGATTCCGGCCAGGTCTGGTGGTCGCGCGATGCTTCGAGCGACCGCGGCCTGGTGGTGGGCGAGGATGCCGTCTATGTGGCGGGCGCGGATGGTGACGTGGTCGCGCTCAACCGCCGCGACGGCACGCCCATGTGGACCCAGGCCGGGCTGCACCGACGCGGCTTGAGCTCTCCGGCACTCGACGGCTCGGCGCTCGTGCTCGCGGACTTCGAGGGCTACGTGCACTGGCTCGATACCACGACCGGCGATTTCCTCGGACGAACCAAGACCGACGGCAGTCGCGTCACGAATGCGCCGCTCACCGCGGATGACCTCGTGGTCGTGCTGACGGACGGTGGCACGCTCAACGTGTACCGCCGCGAAGAACGCGCGGCGCGCTCGCGCGGCTGAGTGCAGGTGCTGGCGTGCTCCCCGTCGTCGCGCTCGTCGGCCGGCCCAACGTCGGCAAGTCGACTCTCTTCAACGTCCTGACGGGGACCCGCGACGCACTGGTCGCGGACGAGCCCGGTCTCACACGCGATCGCAAGTATGGTTTCGGCCGCGTCGGGCGGCTGCCCTACATCGTCGTGGATACCGGCGGCCTGGTCGAGAATCCCGGCGATCTGCAGTCCCAGATGGCGGATCAAACCCTGCGCGCAGTGAACGAAGCCGATCGAGTCGTGCTGGTCGTCGATGCGCGTGAAGGCCTCACACCGGCGGACGAGTTCGCGGCGCTGAGCGTCCGTCGCAGCGGCAAGCCCGTGGTAGTGGCGGTCAACAAGACCGAGGGACGGGAAGCGGAGCTCTCGAACGCCGAGTTCTATGCGCTGGGGCTGGGAGATCCGGTGGCGGTGGCCGCGGCGCATGGGCAAGCCGTCGATGAGTTGATGGATGTCGTGCTGGAAGGCCTCGAGGAGGTCGGGGTGCCTGCGCCGGCGGAAGAGGGCATTCGCGTCGCCGTGATCGGCCGGCCGAACGTCGGCAAGTCGACCTTGATCAATCGATTGCTGGGCGAGGAACGCGTCATTGCGAGCGAGGAGCCGGGGACGACACGTGACACCGTGCGTATCCCCTTCGAGCGCGACGGCGTGCGCTACACGCTCATGGACACCGCCGGTGTGCGGCGTCGCTCACGCGTTGACGAGACGGTGGAGAAGTTCAGCGTCATCAAGACGCTCCAGGCGATCGACTCGGCGCACGTGGTGATCGCGCTGATCGATGCGCAGGATACCGTGGCCGAGCAGGATGCCAGCCTCCTCGGGATCGCGGCCGAGCGCGGCCGGGCGCTCGTGATCGGCGTCAACAAGTGGGACGCGCTGCCCGCCGAACAACGCGACCTGATCCGTTCGCAGCTCGAGGTGCGCTTGCCGTTCGTGGACTTCGCGCCGTTGCACTTCATTTCCGCGCGCCATGGGAGCGGTGTGGGCGAGCTGATGCACTCGGTGCATGCGGCCTACACGGCGTCGATGCGCGAGATGTCGACGCCCGAGCTCACGCGCACCCTGGAGGCCGCACTCGAGGCGCATCAACCGCCGTTGGTGCGCGGCAGGCGCATCAAGCTGCGTTATGCTCACCAGGGCGGGCGCAACCCGCCGGTGATCGTGATCCACGGCAACCAGACCCGCGACGTCCCGGAGGCGTACCGGCGCTATCTCGTGAATGTTTATCGCAAGACTTATCATCTCGACGGGACCCCCGTACGCATCGAGTTTCGTTCGGATGAGAACCCGTTCGCCGGACGCCGCAATCCACTCACGCCGCGCCAGCGCCGCAAGCGCCAGCGCGTGATGCGCCGCTAAAGAACCTGATGTCCGCCCGCCGCATCGCCCGCTTGTCCGAACCTTTCCCGATGCGCCTGGGCGGGACGTTGCGCGAGGTCGAGATCGCCTACGAAACGTGGGGCGAGCTCACCCGCAAGCGCGACAACGCGCTGCTGATTTTCACGGGGCTGTCGCCGCCCGCACACGCCGCCTCGAGCCCGGAGGATCCTTCGCCCGGCTGGTGGGAGGACATGGTGGGGCCCGGCCGCCCAATCGATACGCAGCGCTGGTTCGTTATCTGCGTCAATTCGCTGGGAAGCTGTTTTGGCTCGACCGGCCCCGCTTCGATCGAGCCTGGGACCGGCGAACCCTATCGGCTGCGCTTTCCCGTGCTCACGGTCGAGGACATTGCGCGCGGCGGTTTCGAGGTGTTGCGCGGCCTGGGCCTCGAAAAGGTCGCTGTCGTCGTAGGCCCGTCGCTCGGTGGCATGACGGCGCACGCGTTCTGCGCCCAATTTCCCGGTGCGGCGCGCACCCTCGTCTCCATCTCGGCGGCCGCGCGCTCGACGCCGTTCGCGATCGCGCTGCGCTCGTTGCAACGGGAGATGATCCGC
>DATIEU010000553.1:0-3997 GCA_035455565.1 Steroidobacteraceae bacterium
AGCACGTCGTCGATGCGCCCCATGATCCAGTAGTAGCCGTCAGCGTCGCGCTGGGCACTGTCGCCCGCCACGTAGTAGCGCTTCTGGAAGCGCTCCCAGTAGGTGGAAACATAGCGATGGTTGTCGCCCCAGATGGTTCTGAGCATTCCGGGCCAGGGCTTGCGGACCACTAGGAAGCCGCCCTGCCCCGGCTCCGTCACCGGGTTGCCGTCCTCGTCGACGATGTCCGCCACGATGCCCGGCAACGGACGCGTACAGGAGCCAGGCTTGGTGGAGGTCACGCCGGGGAGCGGCGAGATCATGATGTTGCCGGTCTCGGTCTGCCACCAGGTGTCGACGACCGGGCAGCGGCCCTTGCCGATCACGCGCTGATACCACATCCAGGCTTCCGGATTGATCGGCTCACCCACCGACCCGAGCAGGCGCAGACGACTCAGGTCATAGCGTGCCGGGATGTCATCACCCAGCTTCATGAGCGCGCGAATGGCAGTGGGCGCAGTGTAGAAGACCGTCACGCCGTGGGTCTCGCAGATCTTCCAGAAGCGGCCGCCGTCCGGAATGTGCGGTGCGCCTTCGTACATGACGACGGTGGCACCGTTCGCGAGCGGCCCGTAGGCCACATAGCTGTGCCCCGTCACCCAGCCGACGTCGGCCGTGCACCAGAAGATGTCCGAATCGTTGAGGTCGAACACCCATTGAGTCGTCACCTTGACGCCGAGCAGATAACCCGCGCTCGAATGCTGGATGCCCTTGGGCTTGCCAGTGGAACCCGAGGTATAGAGGAGAAAGAGCGGATGCTCGGCGTTCACGAACTCCGGATCGCAGACCGGCGACTGGCCGGCGATGACGTCGTGCCACCAGAGATCGCGACCCGCCTGCATCGGCACATCCAGGCCGGTGCGCTTGTAGACGATGACATGCTCGATGGTCGGACAGGCGCCGCTCAGCGCCTTGTCCGTGGTCACCTTCAGGGGAATGATGTGCCCGCCGCGATGACCGCCGTCAGCCGTGATCACGAGCCGGGCGCCCGCGTCCTCGATGCGATCCTTGAGCGAGAGCGCCGAGAATCCGCCGAACACGACCGAGTGCACCGCGCCGATGCGGGCGCAGGCGTGCATCGCCACCACGATTTCCGGCACCAGGGGCATGTAGATCACCACCCGGTCGCCCTTGTGGAGACCTAAGGACTTGAGCGCGTTGGCAAAGCGGCACACCTCGGCGTGCAGCTCGCGATAGCTCAGCCGGCGGGTATCACCGGGCTCGCCTTCGAAGATGATCGCGGTCTTGTGGCCGCGCTCCTCGAGGTTGACGTCGAGAACGTTGTAGGAGACGTTGAGGTCGCCATCGATGAACCAGCGGTAGTTGGGCGCGTGATGGTCGTCGAAGGCGATGCTGAACGGCCGATGCCACTCGAGCTCGCGGCGTGCGAGGTCCGCCCAGAACCCGACGTAGTCCTGCGCCGCGCTGCGCAATAGCGCCTCGTAATCCGTCTGCTTGATGCGAGCGCGTGAACGGAACTCTGCGGAGGGGTCGAAACGGCGATTCTCGTGCAGGACCGACTCGATGTTCTTCTTCGCCATGATCGCCCGACGCCCCCGACCGTACTGGTTTGACCGCGAGGCAGGATAATCTGGCCGCTAAACCTTTTCGACCCTGCCCGCATCCCACGTGTCTGAGAACCGAATCCCAGGGGAGTACTCCATGTCGAAGGCGCTGCAACTGCTTCTGGCCGTCAGCCTGGGGCTGACCGGCTGTACCTTGAGCTTCGCCGATGATTGCCGGGTCAGCGCCGAGCGCACGGGCCAGCTTCCGGTCGCAGGCGCCAAGCGCATTGTGATCGCGGCGCGCGCGGGCGATCTCGATATCAGGGGACAGAAGGGTGCCAGCCAGGTCAGCGCGCGGGGCAAAGCGTGCGCGTCCGAGCAGAAGCTGCTCGACCTCATCCGTATCGAGGTGCGTCTCGACGGCGAGGTGCTGCGGGTGAACGCGCTCATGCCGGACGTCGACGCCGACGACGCGCCGCGCAACGCCAATGCGACTCTCGACCTCCGGGTCGACGTGCCGGACAACCTGCCGATCGAGCTCATGGACTCAAGCGGCGACACCGAGATCGACTCGGTGGCGACGCTCGAGGTAACCGATACCTCGGGAGATCTGCGCATCAGCCGCGTCAACGGCGATCTCGATGTCACCGACAGCTCCGGTGACCTGTGGATCGACGAAGTCGAGCGGAACGTGCGCTTGCGCGATAGCTCGGGAGAAGTGACGGTCGAAGACGTGCACGGCAACGTCGAGGTCGAGGCGGATGGCTCGGGCTCGATCGCACTCGACCGCATCGATCACAACGTCACGATCGGGCGCGATGGCTCCGGCGACATCCGCATCTCGAACGTGAAGGGCGATGCGCGCATCGACAGCGACGGCTCGGGCGACGTGAATGTGCGGGACATCACCGGCTCGTTCACGCTCGGCGGCAAGGGCAGCGGCGAGGTGCAGGTCGCCGAAGTGAAGGGCGCGGTGAGCATCCCGCCCAACAAACACCAGTAATTTTTTCCCGTTGGAGGCGCGCTCGCGCCTTCTTCTCTCCAAGTCCCTGACGGGCAGCGGTTAGTTGGCGTGCCCGCAGTGGCACGCAGGTTGCACACCCTCGAAAGAATCCCCCACTTCCGGGGCGCTTATGCGAGGCGTCGTGAACCTGCGCCACCTTGTCTCCCTGACCATCGTGCTGGTTGCGCAGGCCGTTGCGCTCGGCAGCTGCGCCTGGCCGGGCCCACGGCGCGAGACGCCCGCACCCGTGGCGAGCACGCCGATCGTCGTCGACATGCAGGGGCTGCTGCCCGCGAAACAGGCGCAAGGCGTGGTCACGGAAGCGACCCAGGCCGCACGCGATCGGCGCCAGGCGCAAGAGCTCGTCGCGGCGATACAGACCGTCACCAGCACGCCGCTGGTCGCGGACAATCACGTCAAGTTGCTCATCGATGGGCCGCGCACCTACGAGGCAGTGCTCGCCGCAATCGCCGCGGCGCGCGATCACATCCACATCGAGACCTATATTTTTGCCGACGACGAGGTGGGCGAGCGCTTTTCCGCCGCGCTCATCGCCAAGCGCGAGCAAGGCGTGAAAGTGCGCATCATCTATGACGCCATCGGCAGCCTGAAGAGTCGCGACACGTTCTTCGAGGGGCTCGAACAACGCGGCATCGAGACGGTGGCGTTCCGGCCGCTCAAGCCCTCGAGCTTCTGGAAGGTGAACAACCGCGACCATCGCAAGCTCATCGTGGTCGATGGCAGCGTCGCGTTCACGGGCGGAATCAACATCAGCAGCACCTATGAGAGCGCGTCCACCAGCCGACCCGGCCCGGAAGCGGGCGTGGACGAGGGCTGGCGCGACACGCATGTCGAAATTCGCGGCCCGGCAGTGAGGGAATTGCAGGCGCTCTTTCTCGAGACGTGGACTCGTCTTGGCCAGCAGCTCGATCCGGCCACGCCCGGTCTGTACCCGAGACTGGTCGAATCCGGCGAGGACCTGGTGCAGATCGTGCCGAGCGAAGGCGGCGATGACAGCGAGTTTCGCATCTACGAGGCCTACCTCACGGCCATTCGCAAGGCGCGCGATCGCATCTGGATCTCGATGGCCTACTTCGCGCCCAACCGGGAACTGCGCGAGGCGTTGGCCGCCGCGCCGGGGCGCGGGGTCGATGTGCGCATCATCGTGCCCGCCTTCACCGACTCGGGCGCTGTCCTTCACGCCTCGCGAGCCACGTATGCGGAGCTGCTCGAAGCCGGCGTGCAGATCTACGAGCACACCGACGCGCTCATGCACGCCAAGACCGCGGTCATCGACGGCGTATGGTCGACCGTCGGCTCGTGCAACATCGACCCGCGCAGTTTCGTGCACAACAATGAAGTAAACGCCGTGGTCGTGGGAGGCGAGTTCGCGCGCTCGATGCAGAAGATGTTTCGCGTCGACCTCGAGAACTCCGAGCGCATCGATCCG
>DATIEU010000554.1:0-2361 GCA_035455565.1 Steroidobacteraceae bacterium
CGCGAGACCGATGCACAGCCCCACGGCCATGAACACGGTGCCGTGGCGCTGCAAGAGAACGAGAGGTTGGGAGTGCGTGGCGCGCGGCTCCGGCATCTGGGCCCGGCTGGGCGATGCAATGTAGCCTTAGGCGACGGCCGCTGTACAGGCGCGATCGGAGCGGGCGTGCAGGTGCCGACAGAGGCGATGCGTGCGCCTCACCGGGATTGCGCCCTCACGTCAGAACGAGTAGCTTATGCGCCGACCGCGATGTGCGCCCGCCGTGCGACTTAAGGTACTAGCCGCCACACCGGGGGCACGCTCAAGGTTCTAAGGATGGAGCTCCCCCGCAACCCCACCCGGCCCGTAGCCATCGGCTCGATCGCGATCGGCGCCGGTAACCCCATCGCCGTGCAAAGCATGTGCTCGACGCACACGCAAGACGTCGAGGCCACGGTCACGCAGGTGAACGATCTCGCCGCCGCCGGTGCTGACGTCATACGGGTGGCGGTCGACAACCGCAAGGATGCGGCAGCGCTCGCGGAGATCCGCGCCCGCACGAGCGCGAACCTGTCGGTCGATCTGCAGGAGAACTATCGGCTGGCGACCTTCGCCGCACCGCACGTGAACAAGATCCGCTACAACCCCGGACATCTGTACCACCACGAGCGCGAGAAGCCGTGGCAGGACAAGGTGCGTTTCATCGTCGATGTGGCCGGGGAACACGATTGCGCGTTGCGCGTGGGCGTGAACTGCGGATCGGTCGATCCAACCAAAGCCGAGCGTTACGACCCCGAGGACTCGATCTCGCCGATGCTCGAAAGCGCGCTCGAGCACTGCGCGCTGCTCGATTCGCTCGGCTTTACGCGTTACTGCGTGTCGCTCAAGGACTCCGACCCAAAGAAGGTGATCGAGGTGAATCGGCGCTTCGCCGAGGAGCGCCCAGACGTGCCGCTACACCTCGGGGTCACGGAGGCCGGAATGCCCCCCGACGGGGTGATCAAGACGCGCATCGCCTTTGAGCAGCTCATCAGCCGTGGCATCGGCGACACGATCCGCGTGTCCCTGACCGTGCCGACCCCGCGCAAGCGTCAGGAGATCGAGGTCGGCCGGCAGATCCTGGCCGACATCGCCGCCGGCCGCGTACGCAGCGTCGTCGATTACGGTCTGCAGTCACTCAACATCATCAGTTGCCCGAGCTGCTCGCGCGTCGAGAACGAGGCCTTCATCGATCTCGCGCAGCAGGTCAAGGAAATGACGCGCTACGCTGAGCAGCACGCGATCACCATCGCCGTCATGGGCTGCCGGGTCAACGGCCCCGGTGAGACCGATGACGCCGATCTTGGGCTCTGGTGCGGACCCAAATTCGTCAACCTCAAACGCAAGGGCGAGCACCTGGGTGCCTTTCGCTACGATGAGATCCTGCCGCGGCTCAGAGAGGAATTGGACACGCTGATCGCCGCGCGCGGCGCCGTCAGTCGCTGACGCCGTCCGGACCGGCCGTCCCCGCCTAGGTAGAACCCCCGAAGACCGTACGTAGCACTGCGAATGCACACCGCTTGCCGGCGTGCGTATGTTGCCGTAAGCGAAGCGGCCGGGGCCCGGTCTGTTAGTGTGCCGCCCCGGGACATGGCCCGGGGCTTGCGTAGGGCACACGAGCATTCGGGTTCGACGGTGAAGACGGGTGCAACACGGAGAAACGCTTTTGGCGAAGGCTATGGAAGTCACGCGGCAATCGCCGGCCGGGCTTCGGCGGCGGATCGGTATCGAGCTCGGGATACTGGCCGTGCTGACGCCGCTCTTCCTGTACTACGCCCCGCATGAGCCTGGGCTGTACGCCGCGCTCGCGCTCGCGTTTTTCGCCATCGTCGCCATCAACGTGCGCAACACCCACGAATACGTGTGGGCATCGCATGCACTCGATCGTTCCGCGGGACTGCGCCGCTCGGCGCGGATGATGACGCTCCTCACGTTGCCGCCGGCAGCCGGCTTTTTCGCCTGGTGCCTGTGGAGCGGCCACACGGTCTCCTATCTCAACCTGACGCTCGCCTTCTGTCTCTATGTGCCTTGGGCGCTGCTGCAGCAGGCGATCTTCCAGCTCTACCTGCTGGGACGGCTGCGAGTGATGATACCCGGGGCGTCGGCACCGGTGCTGGCCGTGCTGAACGGCACCCTTTACGGGCTCGTGCACCTGCCGAATCCAGGGCTTGCGCTGTTGACCGTCATCGCCGGCAGCATCTGGAGCTATGCCTACCTGCGCGATCGCAAGCTGCTGCCCATCGCCCTCTCGCACGCGCTTCTCGGTTCCACCTTCTACTACTTCGTCGATGCACGCGATCTGCTCGCGGAGCTGGTTACCCGGCTCGCCTTCAACTAGCCGTA
>DATIEU010000555.1:0-2008 GCA_035455565.1 Steroidobacteraceae bacterium
GGCAGCGATGAGGCCGAGTTCCTGCGCTGGTTCGACCTCGCGGGCACGCAACGCCACCTCAAGGTGCTCGGCATCTTCTCGCGGCTCTGCCATCGCGACGGTAAGCGCGGCTATCTCGACGACCTGCCGCTGACGCTGCGCTACGTGCTCGATGTGTGTCGGCGCTACGAGGAGCTTGCGCCGCTCGCGCGCTTCCTCGAGGGCCGCGCGGCACCGTTGCTCGCCGAGCGCCGCGCCGAGGCGTTCGCTTGAAGGCAATGATCCTTGCAGCCGGGCGCGGCGAACGCATGTGCCCCCTCACTGACTCCACGCCCAAGCCACTCCTCAAAGTGGGCGCGCAGATGCTCATCGAGCGCCACCTGCAGGCCCTCGCTGCCGCCGGCGTCCGCGAAGTCGTGGTGAACCTGTCGTGGCTCGGCGAGCTCATTCGTGCCGCGCTGGGCGATGGTTCCCGCTGGGGAGTGAAGTTTCATTTCAGCGAGGAGGGGCCGGTGCCCCTCGAGACCGGCGGCGGCATTTTCCAGGCGTTGCCGCAGCTCGGCACGGAGCCGTTCATTGTTGTGAACGGTGACATCCTGACGGACTTTGCGTTTGGGAGCCTGCGTCTGCCGGACGATGCGACGGCGCACCTTGTCTTGGTCGACAGTCCGGCCCATCACGCGCGCGGCGATTTCGGCCTCGAGCGTGGACGCGTGGTGCTCCTTGGCGACACGATGCTGACCTTCTCCGGCATCGCGCTCTATCGGCCCGAGTTCTTTTCCGGCTGCAGCGCGGGCCGCTTTCCCCTGCTACCGCTGTTCAAGCGGGCGATAGCCGCGGGCGCACTGAGCGGCGAGCACTACGCGGGTCAATGGAGCGACGTCGGCACGCCGCAGCGGCTTGCAGAACTGCAACCAGCGCGCCGGTCCTGAAGACCGGTGCGCCGTTCAGGCGCCGGTCGGCGGTGCCACGAACGACAGCTTGTAACCTTCGTAGACCGCGATCGCGTAGAACACCACGTCGATCGCGCTGAAAGTCTCGCTCAGCATGGAGGGTATCGCTGCCATCTCGATCTGGGAGAGCACCGAGAAGAACGGCTGCCCGACGTCGCTCGCGATGAACCCCGCGATGGCGAGCACGTTGCCGACGGCGCAGCCCGCGAGCGACAGCAGGGCGCCGACCGCGCCGAATACCGGAGTCGAGCCCTTGCCCAGCAGCCGCACCGCGTAGCCGACCAGGAACCCGACGCCGATCGCCATGAAGCCGATCTGGTAGCCGGTGGTGACGGTGATGACGGCCCAGAGCGCCGCGCCGATGAGGGCAGCGACGGCGCCGCCCAGGACCGCAAGTGGCAGATTCGATTCAGGCACATTGGTTGGATCGATGGGGGCGCTGCTCACAGCGGACTGCCCCGGTATCGGCTGTTCCATCTGAGCTTCCTCCCTCGTGCAAATGTATGATCGTGGCCCTGCCGGGCCTGGCGGGGCGCCATTGGGACACAGCCGTACACGGCCCGCAACCGACTTGAGTGCATCACGTGCGATTCGTTGAGGTCAGTCACACGATCGAACCGGGCATGAAGACCTACCCGGGGCTGCCCGAGCCGCGCGCCGAGATCCTGGTCGATCACGACTCCTCGCGCGTGCGCTACCAGGAAAAGTCCGAGTTCCTGATCGCCTCGCTCCATCTGTGCGGCAACACCGGCACCTATGTCGACTCGCCGCTGCATCGTTACCGCAATGCCGTCGATCTGGCAGGACTGCCGCTGGAACGCCTGGCGCATCTGCGCACGGTGGTGGTCGAGGCACCCGGCGGCCTGGAGCGCGGCATCGCCGCGGCCGCGTTCAGGAGCGTGGATGTGCGCGATAACGCCGTGCTCGTGCGCACCGACTGGTCGAAGCACTGGCGCACGCCGAGGTATTTCGAGCCGAACCCGTACTTGACGCGCGACGCCTGCGAATACCTGGCGGGCGAGGGCGCGCGTTTCGTCGGTATAGATTCGCTCAATATCGACGACATCGAGGATCTC
>DATIEU010000556.1:0-3174 GCA_035455565.1 Steroidobacteraceae bacterium
GCGTCGGTCCGCGACGGCGGCGGCGAACCATCGCGCGCCGTGCGCACGAGATAAAGCGTGAGTGCGCTTGCGCACAACGTCGCGGCCCAGAGCAGGAAGAACCCAAGCCCGTAGCCCGTCATGCGCGCCACGGTGGAGTCACGGTCGGAGAACAGGCCGAGCGCCGCCGGATCGATGTAGGCGAAGCACACGACGCTCGCTCCCGCCGCGGCGAGAAAGGACGACCAGAGCGCGATGCCCAGATGTTCCCGCGTGCGTGACCAGCGCGTTACGCCCGGCGGCTGCTCGCTGAAGTCCTCATTGGGCTGCGTCACCCTCGCCTCCTGCGTCCGCCCGTGACAGGCTGAGCACGTAAGCGGCCAGCATGCGCACCTTCTGCTCTCCGAGGAGCGGCAGGTGCGCGGGCATCTGGTTGGAGCGGCCTTTCTGGATGGTCTGACGGATCGAGTCGGGCGATTTCTCGTAGAGCCAGATGTCGTCCGCCAGATTGGGTGCCCCGAGTTGCTGGTTGCCGCGACCGTCGACGCCGTGGCAAGTCCCGCAGATGAGCTCGAACTTGGGCTTGCCCGCAGCTGCCATGTCGGCGGGAACGTCCGTGCCGCTCAGCGCCAGGACATAGGCGATGACTTCCTCGACTTCCGAAGCACTGAGCGCCTCGCCCCACGGTGGCATGACGCCGTGCCGCCCCTGCGCGATCGTCTGTTCCACGGTCGCGGCATCCCCGCCGTACAGCCAGTCCGCGTCGGTGAGATTGGGAAAGCCCACGGCGCCGCGCGCATCGGAGCCATGACAGGTCGAGCAGTTGTTGGCGAACAGGTTGCGAGCCGCAGCCATCGCCTCTGTGTCGCGGCTGAGCGCGGAGATATCCAGGCTCGCGACGCGCGCAAAGCGCTCTGCATAGGCGCGCTCCGCGGTTGCGACCTGCTGCTGATGCTGCAGGCTCTGCGTCCATCCCAGACGCCCGGGGAGATTCCCCAGTCCCGGATAGAGCACCAGGTACACGGCCGAGAAGATCACCGTGAGATAGAAGAGCCACAGCCACCAGCGCGGCAGCGGGTTGTTGTACTCGGTGAGATCGCCATCCCACACATGACCGGTGGTTTCGGCCTCCACACCCTTGCGGCGCCGGGTCCACCAGAGCAGCCAGAGCGCGCCGCCCACGTTGATGAGGACGAGCACCACGATGTAGAGGCTCCACGCGTTGCTCATCCCGGCTTCCCGTGGTTCTTGTCATCCGTGGTGTCGTTCTGATCGAGCGGCATCCGCGCGGCGCGCTCGAAGTCCTTGCGCCGCTTCGCGCTCCACGCCCAGATCCAGATGCCGGCAAAGAGGGCCATGAGCAGCAGTGTGATCAGCCCGAGGACGGTCCCCTGGCTCACGGCGACGACGTCCAGGTACGTGAGGCACGACCGCGCCCCTGCAGATAGGCGATGAGGGCATCCATCTCGGTCTTGTCGGCGACCGCGTCGGCGGCGCCGTCGATTTCCTCCTGGGTATACGGCGTGCCGAGCGTCCGCAGCGCCAGCATCTTGCGGACCGTCAGGCTGGAGTCGATCGGACGGCTCTCGAGCCAGGGGTATCCCGGCATGTTCGACTCGGGAACGACATCGCGCGGCCGCAGCAAGTGGATGCGATGCCATTCGTCGGAGTAGCGTCCGCCGACGCGCGACAGGTCGGGGCCGGTGCGCTTGGAGCCGAACTGGAAGGGCCGGTCGTACACGCTCTCGCCGGCGAGCGAGTAGTGACCGTAACGCTCGGTCTCAGCGCGCAGCGGCCGCACCATCTGCGAATGGCAGTTGTAGCAGCCTTCGCGGACATAGACGTCGCGGCCTTCGAGCTCGAGCGGTGCGTAGGGCGCGATGCCGGGCGCCGGCTGCGTTGCGGCGCTGGAGAAATACAGTGGCACGATCTGCGCCAATCCCCCGAAGCTGATGGCGAGCGCCGTCAGCAAGCCCAGCACCATGGCGCTCTTCTCGACTTTTTCGTGGCTCGCTGCCATGGGCACTCAGGCCGGCTGCGGAACGGTCACGTCGTGCGCGGGCGCGCGGCCGGCGATCGTGCGCCACACGTTGTGCACCATGATGAACATGCCCGCGAGCACCAGCAGACCGCCCAGCAGGCGCACCGCGTAGTAGGGGTAGGTTGCCGCCAGCGATTCGACGAACGTGTAGGTGAGCGTGCCGTCGCTGTTCGTGGCACGCCACATCAGACCCTGCATCACGCCCGCGATCCACATGGACGCGATGTACAGCACGATGCCGACCGTCATCACCCAGAAATGCACGTCGATCGCACGCGTGCTCGCCATCTGGGTCTGGCCGTAGAGCCGGGGCAGCAGCGCGTAGAGCGAGCCGATCGAGATCATGGCCACCCAGCCGAGCGCTCCGGAATGCACGTGCCCGATGGTCCAGTCGGTGTAGTGCGAGAGCGCGTTCACGGTCTTGATCGACATCATCGGACCTTCGAAGGTCGACATGCCGTAGAACGACAGCGAGACGATCAGGAACTTCAGGATCGGGTCGTCACGCAGTTTGTGCCACGCACCCGACAGCGTCATGATGCCGTTGATCATGCCGCCCCACGACGGCGCCAGCAGCACCAGCGAGAACAGCATGCCGATGGACTGGGCCCAGTCGGGCAGCGCGGTGTAGTGCAGGTGGTGCGGGCCCGCCCACATGTACGTGAAGATCAGGGCCCAGAAGTGCAGCGTGATGAGGCTCGTGCTGTACATCTGCGTGCCCCCGTACATGCGCGGCACGAGGTAATAGACGCATCCGATCGAAATCATCGCCACCCAGCCGAGCGCCCCCGCATGCACGTGCCCCACGGTCCAGTCGGTGTAGTGCGAGAGCGCGTTCACCGTCTTGATCGACATCATCGGCCCCTCGAACGTGGCCATGCCGTAGAACGACAGCGAAGTGATGAGGAACTTCAGGATCGGATCGGTGCGCAGCTTGTGCCAGGCGCCGGAGAGCGTCATGATGCCGTTGATCATGCCGCCCCAGGAGGGCGCGAGCAGGATGAGCGAGAACAGCATGCCGAGCGACTGCGCCCAGTCGGGCAGCGCCGTGTAGTGCAGGTGATGGGGCCCCGCCCACATGTAGGTGAAGATCAGCGCCCAGAAGTGCACGACCGACAGCCGATACGAATAGATGGGGCGCTGCGCCTGCTTCG
>DATIEU010000557.1:0-3371 GCA_035455565.1 Steroidobacteraceae bacterium
CGCTCGCCGCGATGGCGGCATTCGTGGTGGGACTCACGCAGTTTGTGCTCCCCAAGGGAACGCCCCGACATCGAGCGGTCGGGTATCTCTGGGCCGCCCTGATGGTCCTGGTGGTGGTGCCCTCGTTCTGGATCCACGAGATCCGCATGTGGGGGTCGTGGAGCTGGATTCATCTGCTCTCGATCTTCACGCTCGTCACGCTGTGTTCGCGCTGCTCATCGCGGGCGTGTTTACGCTGATGCCTGGACGCGTGATGCACGAAGTCGTCTTCGGCAACTGTTAACTGAAAACTCACTCCCCGGAGGCAGCTAAGTGCCTCCGGGGAGCAGTTTTTTCTATGCAAGCGGGCCGTCACCGCGTATGGTGCAACAATGAGGCCACCAGCCAGCATCGACGCGGAATCCGCGCGCACTATTCTCGAGACCCCCTACACGCTCTCCTCCATCACGCGCACGGCCTCGCCGATCGCGGACGACACGCGTGATTGGCACTCCTATGTGATCGCCCAGGGCACCAACCGCATCGTCGGCCATCGTCCGGGAACCGAGGAGAACGTGCGGCTCGCCGCCGAGCAACTCGTGTTGCGGCTCAACGAGCGGCGCAACTTCCGCACGGGTCGCAGCAGCGTGATCCTCGGGTCCGGGAAACCGCGCTAAAGCCTCACGAGTCACAACACAGGACATCACCGGAAGAGCGCATTTGGCCAAACCCAACTATCGACATCAGAAGAAGCAGCGCGAGCAGGCCCAGCAACGGAAGAAAGAGGCGAAGCTCCAACGCAGGCTCGAGAAGAAGAGGGAGCCGGACCCGGTCGCGGTCGATCCCAAGGTCGACATCCCGACGGGCAGCGCATAGCCCCAGGAGCAACTCATGACACAAGACAGCTCACTCCCACCACTCACGGTTGGCGCACACCTGGTTCTGCCTGGGGAGATCGATGCCCGTGCACGGCGCGAAGCGATCGAGTACGAGGCGCGCGAGCGACGCCGCCGGGAGCTGGAAGGACAGGTCGCGATTCAGAACACGCCCGAACAGCGCATCCAGATCTGGGAACGGCTGCACGAACTCAGCTTGCCGAAAAAGTCCAACCATCCACTGATCAGGATCATCGCCGCGGACACCGAGCTCACCATCGCGCACGTCCTCGAAGAGCAACGTCGGCGCCGGACCCCTCTGATAAAGCCGGTCGCCTAGTCGGCTACGAGTAGCAGGTCGAGGGTCGGGTGAGCTACTCACGCATCCGACGCAGCACTTCGCCGAGCTGCTTGATCTCTTCCCCGTATTGCGCCCAATCACCCTCACGCTGCGCCCGCAGTGCGCGCTCGTAGTGCCGCTGCGCCTGTGCGGCAAGCTCGGCCAGTGCATCTGATACGGCGGGCTCGACTGGCTGAGCAGGCGGTGCCGTTGCGCGGGGTGCTGCGCGAGCTGCACCAGTCGGAAACAGGCGCGCCAGCGCGGCGTCGAGAGTCTCCTCCATCACGATGCGGTTCTGGTAGGCGACCACGACTCGCTTCAGTTCGGGAATTCGGCCGTTGGCGGCGCGCAGGTACATGGGCCGGATGTAAACCAGGGATTCCTCGATCGGGATCACGAGCAACGCGCCCGGAATGACTTCGGAGCCTTGCTGGTTCCAGAGCGTGATCTGCGGGGCAATCACCTGATCCTGACTGATGCGCGCGGCGATCTGTCGCGGCCCGAAGATCACCGTCTGCTTCGGGAGTTGAAACACTACGAGCTGTCCATAGTTGTCGCCGTCGCTGCGCGCGACCATCCACGCAGCCAGGTTGTCTTTCTGGCGAGGCGTGTACGGCAGCATCTGGATGTACTCCGGGGACTTCTCGCCCGGCAGCTTCATGATGGTGTAGTAAGGCGTCATCGGCGCCGGGCGCTCGCCCTGCTCCAACGAGGCCACATCCCATTGATCCTCGCGATTGTAGAAGGTCGCCGGGTTGGTCATGTGAAAGGTCGCGAACGTCGCCGCCTGCAATGCAAAGATGCCGGTCGGATAGCGCAGTCTCGTGCGCAGGGCCTCGGGCATGTCGCTCAGCGGCGTGAACAGCTCCGGGAAGACTCGTCCGAGTGTCGCGGCGACCGGATCCGCGGTATCCAGCAGGTGAAACACAACCGTGCCGTCGTAGGCATCTATGGTGACCTTCACGGCATTGCGGATGTAGTTGATGCCACCGGCCGACGGCGTCGAATACGGGTAGCGGTTGCTGACGGTATACGCGTCCTGAATCCAGACGAGACGCCCGTTGGAAATGGCCAGGTAGGGATCGCTGTCGTAGACCAGGAACGGCGCGATCCGCTGCACGCGCTCGGAAATGCGCCGATACATGAGCACACGACTCTCGGCGGTGAGATTCGGCGAGAGCAGCGTATCCGGGGACCTGAAGCGAATGGCGAACAGCAGGCGTCGCAGGAATGTGCCAACTGACACGCCGCCCTCACCCTGGTAAGTCCCGAACACGTTGTCGTCGCCCCGCGGATAGTCGAATTCCTGCGTCTTCGTCGTGACGAAGACATGGTCGTTCGAGAGCTCGCCGAAATAGATCGCGGGTTGCGTCACCTGCAGATCGACCGTGGAGGTGAGCGGCAGATCCTTGATGAAGAGCACGGGCAGGCCCACGTTCGTCACCTCGTTCACCGGCCCGAGCGTGAGCCCGTAGCCGTGCGTGAACGTGAGCCGCTGGTTGATCCACGTGCCGCTCGGCAGCGCCGCAGAATTCATTTCGCGCGCGGACAACATGATCTGACGGTATTCGCCGTCGATCACGTAACGATCGTTGTCGACCGACACGAAATCGTAGTAGGTGCGGATCTCCTGGATCTGCCCGAAGGTATCGAGCAGCGGCTGATCGTTCCAGAGCGGAACGTTGTCGAACGTGGCGGCGTTGCGCTCGATGTCGTCGGGGGTCAAGGTCGCCTCGCCGGATAGCTGGCGCTCGACGACCTTGTCGAGTGCAAACCCCACGCGTGTGGCGGCGATGGCATGGGTGATGTAGGGCGTCTCACGCACCTGCTCGTTCGGCGCCACGACCAGGCGTTGCAGAATCATGGCGAGCGCGCCGCCCGCGAGGGCGATGCCGAGATAAAGCCCGACGGCGCTCAGCAGAGGCCAGAAACGTGCGGTCGTGATCTGGTAGAGCGCCAGCAGGGCGCCGATGCAGGCGGCGACGACCAGCACCCAGCGCACGGGGATGCGTGCCGAGACGTCGACATACGAAGCGCCGTGCACGATTCCGGACGGACTGGTGAGCAGCTCCGGAATGTCGAGCCACGCCCTGAATGCGAGGATCAACAGCAGCACGGCGATCAGCGCGCTGAGGTGATTGCGCGCTGTGCGACCGATCATGAGTCCCCTGACCGGA
>DATIEU010000558.1:0-7662 GCA_035455565.1 Steroidobacteraceae bacterium
AAGCGCTCCGGGCGCGCCGTCCTTTCGAACTGTGCGCGCTCGCCGGCCAGTAGCAAGCGGTCGACGAAATGCTGCCCATGCTTGCGGTAGACGCGGGCCACACGCTCGAGCTCGAGCACGTCGATGCCGATGCCGAAGATCATGCACCGCGCGCCGCGAGCATCAGGTGTTTCATCTCACTCACGGCCGCGGCGAGCCCGTGAAAAACCGCGCGCGCAATGATTGCATGGCCGATGTTGAGCTCGACGATGTCTGTTAGCGCCGCGACCGGCTGGACATTGTGGTAATGCAGGCCATGACCGGCGTGCACGGTGAGCCCCAGCGTAGCGCCATGCCGCGCAGCCTCCCGTAGCCTGTGGAACTGTTCAGCACGCTCGGGACCCGAGGCTTCTGCATACGCCCCGGTGTGCAGTTCCACGACCGGGGCACCAGCATGCGCCGCCGCGTCGAGCTGCCGATGGTCGGGGTCTATGAAGAGCGAGGCGCGGATGTTCAGCGCCGCGAGCTCCGCGCATGCATCGCGAACGCGTGGCAGCTGCGCAGCGACATCGAGGCCTCCCTCGGTCGTCAGCTCGTTGCGCTTTTCAGGCACCAGGCAACAATCTTCGGGCCGCACGCGTTCCGCGATCGCGAGCATCTCATCGGTGACCGCCATCTCCAGGTTCATGCGGGTCTGGATGACGGCGCGGATGGCGTGCAGATCCTGGTCCTGAATGTGCCGGCGATCCTCACGCAGGTGCAACGTGATGCTGTCCGCGCCAGCCTGTTCGGCCATCAGGGCGGCGTAGACGGGATCCGGGTAACGCGTGCCGCGCGCCTGCCGCAAGGTGGCAACGTGATCGATGTTGACGCCGAGTGCGATCCAGTTGTCGGCGCTCACGCCTTTACCTCGCGTTGCCGCAGCGCCGCCATGACCTCGCGGCTGCGCAGGTTGCGGCCTTCGAGACAGGCGCTCAAGGCCTCACGCAGCAGGCGACGCGCGTCCCTGAGGCATTGCGGATCGTCCAGGTCTTCGGCGGCCAACGCGGCGAGCGACGCGCCACGGTAGGTCGCGGCACTTTCACCCACCGCCAGCCACGGTCCGCGATCTGCTCGAAAATGGTAGTGACCTTCCGGGTCGAGAGGCGCGCCGCTGACGGCGTCGCGGCCGAGGTCAATGCCGTAGCCGATGTGCTCGAGCAGGCGCTTCTCGAAGATGCGCAAGGTGCGCGCCTCCGGCGCGCCGCGGCGCAGCTCGGCCAGTGCTTCCTGGTAACGGTCGAAGAGCACGGGGTGGCTGTCGTGACGTGCGAGGAGCTTCAGCAACAGCTCATTGAGATAGAAACCGCTCATGAGGCGTGCCGGTGGCAGACCACCCGGCGGGCCATCGAGCTCCGCCGCCGCGAGGTTGCCCGCTTCGCCGCGGCCGGACCAGGAGATCAGCGTACGCTGGAAGGGCTGCAGGACGGCTTTCAGCTCGGAGCGCTGACTGCGCACGCCGCGCGCGAACAAGCTCACGCGCCCATGTTCGCGCGTGACAAATTCGAGTATCCGGCTGCTGTCGCGCCAGGGCATGTGATGCAGCAGGAATGCCGGCGTCAGCGTGATGCGAGCGCTGGATCTCATGGCGACTCGTAGCCGAATGACTTGAGCGCCTGTTCGCTGTCCGCCCAGTTTTCCTTCACCTTCACCCACAATTCGAGGTGCACGCTCTTCTTGAGCAGGTCGTTGATCTCGAGCCGCGCCAGCCGGCCGATCTCCTTCAGACGCTCACCGCCCGCGCCAATCACGATCGCCTTCTGACCGGGTCGCTCCACCCACACGATGGCGCCGATGCCCACCCTGCCCCCTTGTTCTTCGAAGCGCTCGATTTCCACGGCGAGTCCGTAGGGCAATTCCTCGCGCAATCGCCACGTGAGCTTCTCGCGGATGATCTCGGCGGCGAGAAACCGCTCGCTGCGGTCCGTCACCTGGTCCGTGGGAAAGTGCGCCGGCCCTTCAGGCAGGAGCTCCTCAATGAGCTTGGGCAACTTCGCCAGGTTCTTGTCGCGTCGTACCGCCGACAAGGGCACGACGGCCTTGAACTCCGCACGCCGCGCGAATTCCTTGAGGTAGGGCAGCAACCGCTGCTTGTCGCGCACCCGGTCGATTTTGTTGATGACGGCGATCACCGGCCGGCTGGAGGTGCGCACGCGCTCGTCGTCCTCGTTCCATTGCAGCGCCTCGACCACGAATAGCAGCACGTCCGCATCGAGAGAGCTCAGTGCCGAGCGGTTCATGTACTGATTCATGACCCTCCGCTCATGGCCATGGATACCCGGCGTGTCGACAAAAATGATCTGCGAATCGGGCCGCGTGAGGATGCCCTGGATGCGGTGACGCGTGGTCTGCGGCTTGGGCGTAACGATGCTCACCTTCGTGCCGACCAGTGCGTTGAGCAGCGTCGACTTGCCGACGTTGGGCCGGCCGACGAGGGCCGCGAAGCCACAGCGGTGCGGGGCAGCCGGCATCTTGCGTCGCGCACGCGGCATCAGGCCTGGCTCTCCCCGGCGCCGGCCGCAACGGCTTCGAGGACCTGGCGGGCGGCCTCCTGTTCGGCTCCACGCCGACTCGCTCCCTGCCCGCTGGCGCGCAGACCGAGCGCGGCCACTTCGCAGGTCACGCTGAATTGCTGCATATGACTCTCACCCTCGATACGCTCCACGGTATAACGCGGCAGTGCCAGCCCGCGTCCCTGAAGATACTCCTGCAACCGGGTTTTCGGATCCTTGAGGTCCGCCAGGTCGACGAGTTCCTCGAGGCGGGGCTCGAATACCCGGGCGATCGCCGCGTAGGCGGCCTCGAAGCCTCCATCCAGGTAGATGGCGCCAAACAGTGCCTCGAGCGCATCCGCCAGGATCGAGCGACGGCGAAACCCACCGGTGCGCAATTCACCCGGGCCGAGCCGCAGCTGCTTGCCGACCTCCAGCTCCGTCGCGATCGTGGCGAGCGCTTCGCCGCGCACCAACCGCGCCCGCAACCGGCTGAGCTCGCCTTCGTCCGCGCGCGCATTGCGACGGTAGAGAAGATCCGCAACCACGCAGTTGAGCACGCCGTCGCCGAGAAATTCCAGGCGCTCGTTGTTCACGCCCGCGACGCTGCGGTGGGTGAGCGCGGCCTCGACCAGGGAAGCGTCGCGGCAGCGATATCCCGTCTGCCGCTCGAGCCACTCGACAGCGAGCTGCATTGGCGTCGTCATGCGGGCCGCGGTCCGGGCGGCGGGCGTCGTCTCTTATTTGATGACGACCGTTTTGTCGAAAACGACCAGCAGGTACACGTTGGAGACGTACGGTGCGGTCGCTTCGTAGGAGGCCTGCACTTTGTAGCCACCCCCTTCCTTGGTGATCTTGATGTCATCGGCCGTGATCACGTGCACGTCCTCGACATCGAAGCGCTTCTCGATCGAATAGCGCAGCACACGCGCATCCGAACCATCGCCCACTGACTCGCTCGTCAGCTGCTCGAGAGTGCGCGCGATCTTCATGTATTCCAGGTATACCGGCACCAGCCGCATGCCCGCGTACAGCAGCATCGCCACGGGTACCAGGATGATTAGCCAGCCCAGGAACGTAACCCCACGTTCGCGGTAACGCATCATGCCCCCTTGTCGACAGCGATTAATGGATCGCATCGCCGATGCGGCTCCAGATCGGCCCGTCGGGGCCGTCCCAGTTGAACCAGATTCGCACAGCCTTGCCCACCAGGTTGCCTTCGGGAACGAAACCCACTCCCTCGTAACGGCTGTCCTGACTGTTGTCCCGATTGTCACCCATGAAGAAGAAGTGTCCCTCCGGCACGACGTACGTCCCCTCGCGGCTCTCGCGTCCCGGCAGGTACAGCACCCGATGCTCAGTCGTCCCGATCTGCTCCACGGCAATTCGTGCCCCGTCGTGCCGATGGCCGCTATATACGCCATCGACCTCGATCGGCAGCACGCTGCCGTTCACATAAACGCGCTTGTCACGCACTTCGATCGTATCGCCCGGTAGTCCCACCAGCCGTTTGATGTAGTTGGTCGAGGGGTCGGACGGCTTACGGAATACCACCACGTCGCCGCGCTGCGGCTCGCCGAGCGCCACGATGCGCGTGTTGAGCACCGGCAGCCGCAGCCCGTAGACGTACTTGTTGACGAATATGAAGTCGCCGTCGAGCAGCGTGGGCATCATCGAATCGGAGGGAATCCGAAAGGGCTCGAAGAGAAAGGAGCGGATCAGGAGCACCAGCAGGATCACGGGGAAGAACGAGCGGGCATACTCCGCCGCCATCGGCTCAGGAGCCTCAGGCGCGCGCTTCGGCTTGAGAACCCATGCATCGAATGCCCAGATCGCCCCGGTTACGAAAGTCAGGATGACTAGAAGGAGAGCAAAATCAAAAACCATTCTTCACCCGAGGAAAAACCGCGCGCAGTATTCTCGATTTTGGCAGGCGCCGCAACAACTTGCGGCTCGGCGCGGCACCGTTGCCCTACTTGCGGCCTACCTTGAGCACCGCGAGAAATGCCTCCTGCGGAATTTCCACCTGGCCGAGTTGCTTCATGCGCCGCTTGCCTTCCTTCTGCTTCTCGAGGAGCTTGCGCTTGCGCGTGACGTCGCCGCCGTAGCACTTGGCCAGCACGTTCTTGCGCAGCGCCTTCACCGTGGCACGGGCCACGACCTGGCTGCCAATGGCGGCCTGCACCGCTACCTCGAACATCTGCCGCGGAATGAGCTCCTGCATCTTGTCCACCAGCTCGCGGCCACGTGCGTATGCGTTGTCGCGGTGAACGATCATCGACAGGGCATCCACGCGGTCACCGTTGATCAGGATGTCCAGTTTCACCAGCGGCGCGGCCTGAAAGCGGCTGAACTCATAGTCGAACGAGGCATACCCGCGGCTCACGGATTTCAGTCGATCGAAGAAATCCAGGACCACATCCGCGAGCGGCAGCTCGTATTGCAGCGACACCTGGCTACCCAGGTAGTGCATCTTCTTCTGCACACCGCGCTTTTCGGTGCACAGGCCCAACACCGGCCCCACGTAGTCGGGCGGCAGGAGGATGCTTGCCGTGATGATCGGCTCGCGGATCTCGTTAATGAGGTTGGATGCGGGGAGCTTCGCCGGGTTGTCCACGTACTCGAGGCTGCCATCGGCCAGCGCGACCTCGTAGACGACCGTCGGGGCACTGGTGACGAGGTCGAGGTTGTATTCGCGTTCCAGGCGCTCCTGCACGATGTCCATGTGCAACAGGCCGAGGAACCCGCAGCGAAATCCGAAGCCGAGCGCCGTGGACACTTCCGGCTCGAAATGCAGCGCCGAGTCGTTGAGCTTGAGCTTCTGCAGGGCATCCCGAAACGCTTCGTAGTCGTCCGAATTGACGGGAAAGAGTCCCGCGAACACGCGGGGCTTGATCTGCTTGAAGCCCGGCAGCGGTGTATCGCACGGGCGTGCATCGAGGGTGATGGTGTCGCCGACCGGTGCGCCATCGATCTCCTTGATGCCGGCCATCACGAAGCCGACCTCGCCCGCGCTCAGTGTCTCGCGCACGACCGTCTTCGGCGTGCGCCGGCCGAGGCGATCCACGACGTGGCTGCGCCCGGTCGACATCACGCGGATCTTGTCTCCCGTGCGGAGCGTCCCATTGACCACTCTTACGAGCGACACTACGCCCACGTAGTTGTCGAACCACGAGTCGATGATGAGTGCCTGCAGCGGAGCGCGCGGATCGCCCCGGGGCGCCGGCACGCGACGGATCAGCTCTTCCATGAGCTCCGGCACGCCCGCCCCCGTCTTGGCGCTCACCCGCACCGCATGGCTCGCCTCAATGCCTATGATTTCCTCGATTTCCTTGATGACGCGGTCGGGATCCGCGGATGGCAGGTCAATCTTGTTAATGACGGGCACGACCTCGAGACCCTGCTCGATGGCGGTGTAGCAATTGGCCACGCTCTGGGCTTCCACCCCCTGGGCGGCGTCCACCACCAGCAACGCCCCCTCGCAAGCCGCGAGGGAGCGGGACACTTCGTATGAGAAGTCGACGTGTCCCGGCGTATCGATCAGGTTGAGCTGGTACTCGATGCCATCCGCCGCGGTGTAATACAGGGTGACGCTCTGCGCCTTGATGGTGATGCCGCGCTCGCGCTCGAGATCCATGGAGTCGAGCACCTGCTCCTGCATCTCGCGGTCTTCGAGCCCGCCGCACAGCTGGATGAAGCGGTCGGCCAGCGTCGATTTGCCGTGATCGACGTGGGCGATGATCGAGAAATTGCGGATGGGTTGCATCGGCGGGCTACTGACAAAACGCAATTGTACGGCCGCCGATGCCGCCCCGCCTAAGGAGGTGCAGAGCGGAGCAACCGCCCGACTTCGTCGGCGTCGAAGCGCGCGTGACAGACAGGTTCGCCATCGAGCAGGAGCACCGGCACACGATGTCCATACCGCGTGCGCAGCTCCGGGTCGGCGTCGACGTCCAGGAGCTCAATGAACGCATTGCGACCGATGCAGAAGACCCGCAGCTCCGCGAGCATTTCCTCGCAGAGTTCGCAGCCCTCGCGGGTGACCAGCTGAAATTGGACTGCCGCACTCATGCGGCGGCACGCGCCTGCAAGAGAGGGAGTCCGATGATGGGGTTTGCGCCGCTCAACGCCGCCGGTCGGTGGCGGCGGCGTCGACATCAGGCTTGGTCGAGTGGGCGATGAGCTGCACCGTCTGCGCGGGCACCTCCCCCACTGCGGTGACCTGATGACCGCGCACGGTCGTGCTGAATGCGAAGGCCGACCCTACGCGAGCCAGGCCGTTCATCTGCTCACGATCTGCCGATTTGGTCTCGATGAAGACAGACACCGACGCCAACCCGTCTGAATAGACCAGGTGTGCCACCGGCGTTTTCGAGCCCTCCATCAGCTGGGTGTTGGTGGCGGTGAGGCGAAAGCCCGGCGGTACCTTGCCGGCGCGCCACAATTGGACGATCGATGCCGATGCCTGGGTGGGCGCCGGCTGTTTCACCCACTGCAGCCCGCTCGCATCTACCTGCGGTCGAACCGCGGACGGGGGAATGCTCGCCGGCAACGTGATGTTGGCGAACAGGACTTGCTCGACCACGTTGCCGCGCTCGTCGCAGAGCTGGGTCTTGAGTGGCAGCGCCGTTTCCTGGTCGATCCAGAGACGATAGCCGAAGCGATAGGCATCGTTGGGATTGACCGCAATTACCTGCGTGCTGCGGCCGAGAAGCGGACGGCCGCTGGCCAACTTCTGCAGCTTGTAGTTCTCCGTGACCGCGGCGTCGAAGTCAGGCAACGTTCCGAGGAGCGGCCCCTCGTCCTGGCGCGGCTCTACCAGTACGCGCCGTTGGTCCGGTAGATAGCAGGTGAGCTCCTTGTCGTTGCGCACGATTTCCCGGCCACTGTCGAGCGATACGAGCCGCTCCTCCACCTTGCCGTTCTC
This sequence comes from Steroidobacteraceae bacterium, assembly GCA_035455565.1. GTDB lineage: Bacteria > Pseudomonadota > Gammaproteobacteria > Steroidobacterales > Steroidobacteraceae > DATBVX01. Next base: position 7,438 of record DATIEU010000558.1, read on the forward strand.
GACGCGATGGATGATGCGCAGTGTCTCGACCTTGCCGTTGCGCAGGTGAAAGAAGGTGCCGTCATAGTTGCGCGTGGCGAGCGCCCGGTTCATGCGCTCCAGCCAGGCACGTGCGTCGTCTTCTGCTGCGGCTGCCGTGCTCAACGACAGCGCCAGGCAGATGCCGGTCAGGACGCGTTCTCGCATGATGGTTGTTTATTCTTCTTGGATCGTCGGAGCGGTTGC
>DATIEU010000559.1:0-4220 GCA_035455565.1 Steroidobacteraceae bacterium
TTGCCGTCAGCCGCTGCGAGCTCGGTGTAGAGCTCGAACTCGCCGCTCTCCGCATCGGCCTTGATGTATTGGCGCAGCCAGGGATTGACATCCGGCAACTGCACGTTCTTGACCGCGAGATTGACGTCGAAGGTGGGACTCGGCGCTAGCGGATTGACGCTGCCGTTGATGCTGGCCGTGCCCTTATCGAGGACCTGCCCGTCCACGCGAAAGTCCGCGAAGGTATCTTTATCGCGCTCGACCACGTTGGTGATGTTGGTGATCTCGCCGTTGACGTGCGTCGCGTTGAGTGCATCCTGCGTGCGGATACCGGGGGCGCGAAATGTAATCGTGCCGTCGCGTACGCGCACCGTGTTGAAGCGGTACGGAAACATCTTGGCGAGCTGGTCGGGCCAGTTCACTTCCTTACCGGTTTGCGATTCCTTCTCATTGGGTCCCTGCACCAGGTTCAGATTCGGCCGCAGGAACTCTCCCTCCGCCACCAGCGAGCCGTGCAGGAGGCTGCGCCATTCGATGGAGAAGTCGACGCGGTCGCCGCTGAAGAAGGGCGTCGACTGCTGCGCGCCGCGCTTGACAATGAGAATGTCGTCCACGCGATACGCACCGCGCCAGAGAGCGAGGTCGACATCGCCGACATGGCCCTCGTACGCCTCCATCGCCTGGAGCTTGTCGTTGACGTAGTCCTTTACGATCCCGGGCAGCACCGCGCGCACGGCGACGAGCACCGCGACGACGAGGACGATCGCCCACAGATACTTATAGCGACGCAGCATGAGCGCGCTCCTTGGGTCGTAGGTGCCTCGTGTGCCGTTCGGTCTTCTTGTCGCGCGTCCCTCCGAGGCAAGCGGTGAATTCCGCGCCGAGCAGGAAGATCTGCGCGGAGTAGTAGAGCCAGAGCAGCAATGCCGCGAACGATGCGGCGGCGCCGAACGCCGAGGGCTGGGTCGAGTGACCGAGATACAGCGAAATCGCCCAGCGGCCGAGATGGAACAGCAGCGCAGTCACCAGCGCGCCCCACAGGATGGGGCGCCAGGCGAGGCGCCGGGCCGGCAAATATCGATAGATGAGTGCGATCAATCCCGTGATGAGCGCGATGGAGAGGACGAAGTCGAGCGCGGCGGCGACCACGACGAACTCGGCGAAGCGCTCGGCGATCACCTTGCGCAAGCTCGCGAGCGCGGTCGATATCGACAACGAGACGAGCAGCAGGAATCCGACCGCCAGAATGAGGCCGAATGACAGCAGCCGCGCGCGCATCCAGCCCTTCACGCCACGCGGAGCGAGCGCTCGTGCGCCCCAGATCTTTTCCAGGGCGGCTTCGAGTGCAGCGAACACGGTGGTGGCGCCGATCAGCAGCGTCACGATACTGAGTACAGTCGCGAGGAGGCCGTCTGCGGTCTGGGAACTCTGCATCGCATTAATGAGCACGCTCGCTGTCGCCGGTCCGAACAATGAGGTGAGCTGCGAGCTCAGCTGTCCGTAAGCGACCTCGGCACCCACGATCCAGCCGGTCACCGTGACGACGATGATCAGGAGTGGCGCCAGCGAGAAGGCGCAATAGAAGGCGAGAGCCGCACCGAGCGTTGCGGCCTGGTCCTTGGCCCAGTGAGTCACGGCGCACTTGGTCAAGGGCCAGGCGCCGGCCGCTGTGCGATGTACCGGCGCGGACTTACGCGCGTTGCGACCCGCCGGCCTGTCACCGTTGCGGGGGCTCATGATCTGCGTTGAGCTGCAAATCACGTGCCGGTACGCTGCGGCACCGCTGGGGCGACCGCCGTGCACCCGGTGCATTCGTTTCAGTGCCGCGTGGCGTTGCTAGGGCAAAAAGTACAAGCGGCGTATCGTTCGCACCGTCCGTTACCCGTGTCAGACAGAGGAGTGCAGCATGACCTTCCTGGTGTGTTCGGCGATTCTCGTGATCCTCTACTTCGCGCTCGCCCTCAACGTGTCGCTCACGCGCCAGCGGACGCGCACCGGCATCGGCACGGGCGATGACCCGGCGGGCCCGATGAACAAGGCCGTGCGTGCGCACGGCAACGCGGCCGAGTACGTGCCGATCTTCGTGGCCCTGTTCCTTTACTTCCTGTTGTCCGGCGCCAGCCCCGGCGGTTGGATCGCCTGGGTGGCCATCATCGTGACGGTGTGCCGTGTATCGCACGCGCTCGGCATGCTCATGACGCAGAGCTTCAATCGCCCGCCGCATCCGCTGCGTGCAGTGGGCGCGCTCGGCACGTACGTGGGCGGTCTGATGCTCGGGATCGCGTTGTTGATGGCGGCGTTCGTGTAGGGCTACGTGCGGCTCGCGTTGCGGGCGAGTCGTAGCTCCAGATGTCGCCTGACGTCGGGCCATTCGCCCGCGAGGATGCTGTACATCACGCTGTCGCGCACCGTGCCGTCGCGCCGCGCCTGGTGATGGCGGATCACGCCGTCCCTCTTCGCGCCGAGCGCCTCGATTGCTTGTTGTGAGGCGAAGTTGAAATTGTCGGTGCGCAGGCCGACCACCTTGCACCCGAGTTGGTCGAACGCGTGGGCAAGCAGCAGGAGCTTGCAGACCGTGTTGACCGCGGTGCGCTGCCGGCTCTTCGCGTACCAGGTGTAACCGATCTCGACCCGATCGATGTCGGCCACGATGTCGTGATAGCGCGTGCAGCCCACGATCCGGTCTGACCCGAGCTCGCGCACCGCCCACGGCAACATGTGACCGAGTTGTTGCCCCTTGAGCGCGTCTTCGATGTACGTGCGTGTGGCTTCCGGGGCGGGGACAGCCGTGAACCAGAGATTCCACAGCTCACCATCGGCCGCAGCGGCTAGCAGTCCGGCGTGATGATCGCTGCTCAGCGGCTCGAGACGCACGCCATCGCGCTCGAGGGTGATGGGCTTGGGGTGGATCACCGGTGCTTTTCCCGAAGGGCGAAGCGTAGCAGTTGACGCGGCCGCGCTGCGCCACTTTCTCGCTTTGCCGATTTCATCGATACTGCGCCCGCACCTCGTTCGCCGGTGAACGAGCCGCGGGAGAGTCGTATGCCCTGGTGGGGGTGGCTGATTGCTGGCATCGGACTGCTCGGCGTCGAGATGTTCGTCATCGACGCGCAGTTCTACCTGGTTTTTCTCGGCGCTTCGGCTGCGCTGGTGGGTCTCCTCGCGCTCGCCGGTGTCGGCATGCCCGAATGGGCGGAGTGGCTCACATTCGCTGCCCTGGCGATCGTCGCCATGGTGGCGTTTCGACGCCGCGTCTATGAGCTCGTCCGGCGACAGGAGCACCCGGTCCAGGAACGGGTCACGGCGGGCGATCGCGTTGTCGTGCCGACGCGGCTCGAGCCGGGTCAGACCTGTCGCGTCGATTACCGCGGCTCGAGCTGGACGGCTCGCAATGCCGGCGGCAACGCAATCGAAGCGGGGACCGAGGCGCTCATCAGCCGCGTCGATGGCCTGACCCTGCAAGTCACCACGGCCGCGTGAGCGGCCCAACAGCCAAGAAGAAGATCACCCATGGAAGCACTTTACGTCGTCATCGTCATCGCGATCCTCGTCATCATCGTCGTAGCCAAGACCGCGACGGTCGTGCCTCAGCAGAGCGCATTCGTGGTCGAAAGTCTGGGGCGCTACAGCCGCACGATCCAGGCGGGCTTTCACATCCTCATACCTTTCGTCGAGCGCATCGCGTACAAGCACAACCTCAAGGAGGAGGCGATCGACATCCCGGAACAGATCTGCATCACCAAGGACAACGTGCAGGTGGGCGTGGACGGCGTGCTCTATCTGCAGGTGCTCGATGCCAGCCGCGCTTCATACGGCATTACCAACTACCGCTTCGCGATCACGCAGCTCGCGCAGACGACCTTGCGCAGCGAGATCGGCAAGATCGAGCTCGATCGCACGTTCGAAGAGCGCGCCACCATCAATGCCAACGTGGTCAGCGAGCTCGACAAGGCATCGGCGCCGTGGGGAGTGAAGGTGCTGCGCTACGAGATCAAGAACATCACACCGCCACGCGATGTCCTGCAGGCGATGGAAAAGCAGATGCGCGCGGAACGCGAGAAGCGCGCGGTGGTGTTGACCTCCGAAGGCGAGCGCGATGCCAAGATCAACCAGGCGGAGGGCGAGAAGCAGCGAGTCATCAAGGAGTCGGAAGCGAACAAGCAGCAGCAAATCAACGAAGCGCAGGGCCAGGCCGCGGCCATTCTCGCCGTGGCGACGGCAACTGCGGAAGGTCTGCGCCG
>DATIEU010000560.1:0-4751 GCA_035455565.1 Steroidobacteraceae bacterium
CGTTGTCCTGCGAAACTGCTGGAACGACATGTTCGAGCTGCAGGTGCCGATGGTGAATCTGGCGCGGCGCCTGGCGGAACACTTCCGGGTGCACCTGCTCAGCAACATCGGCGACCTGCACTGGGCGTACTTGTCGCGCGAGTTCGGCCTCCATCGTCTCGGTCACGGCGCGTTGCCCTCGTTCGTGGCGGGTGTCATGAAACCTGAACCCGGCATCTATGCGGAAGCCGAACGACGCTTCGAGCTCGAGCCGGCGCGTACGGTGTTCATCGACGATCGGCCGGAGAATATCGAGCAGGCACGCGAGCGTGGCTGGTACGGGGTCCGCCATGAGGGCTTTGCGAAAACCGTCGAGGCGTTGGCGCAGCTCGGGGTGACGGCTTAGGAAGCACGGATGTCGACAGCCATTCATCGTCGCGTGGCAGCGCTTCAGGCCGGCCAGGATCCGACGCTCATTGCACGACTGGGCTCCGGTTGGGCGGTGTTCGGTGAGCGCCAGGTGCTGCGGGGCTATGCGCTGCTGTTGCCAGACCCCGTGGTGCCGCACCTCAACGCCCTCGCTGGCGCCGCCCGCGCGCGCTTCCTCGCCGACATGACCGCGCTCGGCGACGCGCTGCTCGAGGTCACTGGCGCGGTGCGCATCAACTACGCAGTGTTCGGCAACCTGGAGCCGGCATTACATGCGCATGTTTTCCCGCGCTACGCGGATGAGCCCGAAGCGCTGCGCAACAACCAGCCGTGGGCCTACGACTGGGCGGCCGCGCCCGCATTCGATGCGCACACCGATGCGGCGCTCCTCGCGCGCGTGCGCACAGCGCTCGAGCAACGATAGACGCCTCATTGAGCGGACGTGACGCCCGACAGCCTCCCGGTGAACCTGTACGACTTCGAAGCCGCGGCGCTCGCACGACTGCCGCGGCCGACACGCGACTATTACTGTGGCGGGGCTAACGACGAGATCACGCTCGAGCGCAATCGCGCCGCCTACGAGGCGATCCCGATTCACTATCGCGTGCTGCGCGACGTGTCGCACCGCGACCTGAGCACGAGCGTTCTGGGCATTCCATTGAGCATGCCGATCGTGGTCGCGCCGACCGCCTGTCACCAGCTGGCGCATCCGGACGGTGAGCTCGCGACCGCGCGCGCCGCGGGCGCCGCTGGCACGCTGATGATGATCAGCACGCTCGCGAACTACGCGATGGAGGACATCAGCCGCGTGGCGACCGGGCCACTCTGGTTCCAGCTCTACGTGTATCGCGATCGCGGGGTCACGCTCGAGCTGCTCCAGCGCGCCGCGGCCGCCGGCTGTCGGGCCATCGTGCTCACGGTCGATGCGCCGGTCGGCGGACAACGCGAGCGCGACGTGCGCAACGACTTCTGCCTGCCGGAGGGCATCGTGCTGCGCAACCTCCTGCCTGCCGGGCGTTCGTTCGCCGGGCTCGAGGACAAGGGCAGCGCCGCCGCCTACATCAACGCGATGTTCGATCCGTCGATCTCGTGGCGCGATCTCGACTGGCTTGCCGTGCATACGCAACTTCCCGTGCTGGTGAAGGGGTTGGTGCGCGCCGACGACGCGGTGCGTGCGCGCGAACACGGCGCGCAGGGTGTGATCGTCTCGAATCACGGCGGCCGCCAGCTCGACACCTCGCCCGCCACCATCGAAGTGCTGGAGTCGATCACCACCGCGATCGACGGTCGCATCGAAGTGCTGATCGATGGCGGCGTGCGCCGCGGCACCGACGTGCTGAAAGCGCTGGCGCTCGGCGCGCGTGCGGTCCTGGTGGGCAGGCCTATCCTGTGGGGATTGGCTGTCGACGGTGAGCCGGGCGTGCGGCGCGTGCTCGACATCCTGCGGCAGGAGCTCGACGTCGCGATGGCGCTCGCCGGCTGCTGCAGCGTGGACGAAATCGATACCGATCTGATTCGTCCCCCGACACCGGCCGTTGCGCGGCCGAGCACGCGCTGGCAACCCACATGAGGCAGTGGCTCGCCCTCTCGTGCCTGATGCTCGCCGGGAGCATCGCCGCCCAAGGCCTCTACAAGTACCGCGATGCCGACGGCAACTGGGTGTACACCGATCGCCAGCCGGACGCCGTCAAGGACTATGAGCAGGTGCCGCTCGCCGATTCCGCGGTGAGCCCTCCGGTGGTGCGGGTCGTGCGACGCACGGCAGAATCGGGCGTCGAGCTCGTGGCGGAAAATGCCTGCTTCTGTCCGGCCGAAGTGGCCGTGCGCCTCCTCCAGGCAGTGAACGTTTCCGGGTTCGAGGGTGACGTCCTGCGCCAGGTGGTCCCGGCCCGGCGCGAAACGGTGCTCACGACCCTCAAGCCCGCGGACTGGGACAAGCCCATGTCCTTCGGCCACGAGTACCGGGCGTTTCTGGGCGAGCCCGAAGTGGAACACCGCCCCGATGGGCCCTATCGCGCGCCGTTCGCGCTCGCGCGCCGGTTCCGCGTCACCCAGGCCTACCCCTCGCACGTCACGCACGTGGATGCCGCGAGCGCGTACGCGGTGGACATCGAGATGCCGGTGGGAACCCAGATCTACGCCGCGCGCGGCGGGACGGTGATCGAAGTGGCGAGCCAGTTCTTCGAGGCGAGCGACGACCCGAAACGGGCAACGCGCGCCAACGTCGTGCGTATCCTGCACGCCGACGGCACGATGGCCTTGTACGCCCACCTGAACTGGGACTCGATTCGCGTGCGGCCCGGGCAGATCGTCGAGCGCGGCGAATACATCGCCGACTCCGGCAATACCGGCTTCAGCTCCGGCCCGCACCTGCATTTCGCGGTAATTCGCAACGGCGGGCTGCGGCACGAGTCGCTGCCCGTACAGTTCGGCCGCCCGTCGGGCGGGGCCGCGGCGGCGGTGACCGGGGAAATGCTGGCAGCGCACTGAGGCCGCCGGCTCGAGACGCAGAGCTAACCCGGCGCAGTGCGCAGCTCACTGACAAGGTGCTCGAGCGAGCCGACCGGCGCGGAGCAGGTCATCCCGCGACACACGTACGCCACGGTTTGCTGTGCCGCGCGCTTCTCGGCAAGCGCAGTCGGCAGGTCGGCGGCATCGTCGGGAATTGCGAACACCAGCCGGCGCGGTGCGTAGACCGCAGCCAGCTCATCGCGCCAGCGCGCGGCATCCGCCGCAGCACCGCGGACGATGACGATCTCGATGGGTCGCAAGCGCTCCTCGAGAGCCGTGAGCAGTGTCGCGTGGGCTTGCGGATAGCGCTCGAGCGGTGACCAGCCGGCACGCAGCGCCCGTTCCGCGGCGTCCAGATAACGGGGCTCGCCCAGCAGGTGACCGAGTCGCAGGAGCACCTGCGTCGCGATGCCATTGCCGCTCGGCGTCGCATCGTCGCCGAACGATTTCGAGCGATGCATGAGCATCTCGTGATCGTCCGCGGTGAAGAAGAAACCGCCATTCGTGCGATCCTCGAAGTGCTTGAGAACCGCCTCCGTCAGTGCGATCGCGAACTGCAGGTCGACACTGCGCCAGCGGTACTGCAGCAGCTCGAGCAACGCATCCGTGAGAAACACATAGTCGTCGAGATAGGCTGCGAGGTGTGCGCGGCCGTCCTTGTAGGTCGCGAGCAGACGTCCGTCCTTCCAGAGGTGCGTGCGGATGAAATCGACGGCGCGCTCAGCGGCGTCCGCCAGGTCGGGCCGGTCGAGCGATCTTGCGGCGACGGCGAGACCCCGGATCATGAGCGCGTTCCAGCTCGTCAGGATCTTCTCGTCGCGTCCGGGGCGGATGCGTGTCTCGCGCACCGCCAGTAGCTTCGTGCGCGCCCGGTCGAGCACCGCCTGCACTTCGGCCGGGGCGCGATGCTCGCGCGTTGCAATCTTTTCAAGCGATTCGTAGGCGTGCAGGTGCCAGCAACCTTCGAAGTTGGCCGCATGGTCCAGGCCGTAGCGGCGTTCGAAGAGACGATACTCGTCAGCGTCCAGCACCTGCGCGATCTCGGACTTGTCCCAGACGTAGAACTTGCCCTCGTGTCCTTCGGAATCCGCATCGAGACTGGAGTAGAAGCCGCCTTCCGGTGACTGCATTTCGCGCAAAGCCCAGCTCGCGGTCTCGGACGCCACGCGCGCGAAGAATGCGTCGCCGGTCGCGATCGCCGCGCGCGCGTAGAGCGCGAGCAACGGGCCGTTGTCGTACAGCATCTTTTCGAAGTGCGGAATCATCCAGTACTGGTCGACCGAATAGCGGCTGAACCCGCCGCCCAACTGGTCGTTGAGGCCGCCTTCGGCCATGCGCTTGAGCGTAAGCGTCGCCATGTAGAGCGCCTGGAGGTCCGGCTCGGCATCCCCCGAGGTCGTGTGCCAGTGGCGTAGCAGCCGCTCGATCGTCGCCGGGTGTGGAAATTTCGGGGCGCCACCGAAGCCGCCATGGCGGCTGTCGAATTCGTCTTCAAAGAGCGTGCGCGCCTTCTTGAGAGGCGCATCGGTGAGGACCTGCGAGGCGCCCGGCAACGGCGGATACAGGCTTTCGAAGGCCTCGGCGAGCGCGCCGTTCTGCTTGCGGATCTCGCCGGGCTGATCGCGGTAATAATGCGCCACTCTTTGCAGCAGATCGCTGAACGCGGGCATGCCGTAGCGCGGTTCCCTGGGAAAATACGTGCCGCCGAAGAAAGGCCGCTGATCGTCGGGCGTGAGGAACATCGTGAGCGGCCAGCCGCCGCCCCGCCTCATCATCAGGTGGTGTGCCGCCTGGTAGATGCGGTCGATGTCGGGTCGCTCCTCGCGGTCGAC
>DATIEU010000561.1:0-2326 GCA_035455565.1 Steroidobacteraceae bacterium
GGTGCCGATCAGGTAGTAGCCCGGATCGCGTTCACGGTCGGTCGTTGCGTTGCTGTCGTTCGTGGCCGCAAGCGCGGCCCGCGTTATCTCCAGTTCCGTCAGCTTCGAGCCCCGCGCCAGCTTCTCGATCGCACCGCGATAGAGGTTACGGGTCTCAAAATCCATGTTGGCGAAATCACTGCCCGCACGCAGCATGTGATCGACCAGGCTGACGCTTTCGAAGAACTCCGCCCAATCGACATCAGAGATCAGGCGCATGCTGGTGATGATGTTGCGAACCGTGACGTTCGACGCGCCCTGCCGTTGGTGTTCGTCGCGCACCATCTCGTCGGCTGTCGTGCCCTGGGCCGCCAGCCGTTTCTCGAGCCACGTCAACGCCGGGATCACTCTGGGGTCCTGGTCGCGCAGTCGCTGCACGAGCTGTACTACGAAGGCCGGTGAGAAGGATCCCAGCGCATCCTGCCGACGGACCAGGACGTCAGGCTCGATCGCCTGTCCGGTGACCCCCAAGAGGCGGTCCGCCACCGCATCGGCTTCCTGTCGGGCCGCGCGGCTGCTCACGATGCGCCGAGCGGCACGCCGGAGATTTTCCACGAGAACGATACGCAGAGTGATCGCGACTGCCCACAACTCGCCGATCGTCAGTGGCTGGATGCGTTGGTACGCGCATACGAAACGACGCAGCATCTCGGGATCGAATCGACTGTCCGTATGGGCAACGAAGGCCCACGCGAGGCCGAACACGCGGGGGTACCCGATGAACGGTCCGCCCGCGAGCTTCGGCAGCTCCTGATAAAAGCCGGGGGGAAGATCTTCGCGGATCTCGCGAATCTGCTCTTCTACGACGTGAAAATTGTCGAGCAGCCACTCGGCAGCCGGCGTGATGGCGCGACCCTCGCCAACGGCTGTGGCGATCTCGCGATATGCCGCAAGCAGTACCGACTGGTTGTGTTTCAACCGGATGCGGAGCGAGCGGCGGGCCACGGGTGTGTCCGTGACCTGCTGAGCAACCGCGAGGCTTGCCGCATGCTGCTCCAGACGCTCGATGCTGAAGAGCTCCTCACGCAGGAGCTCGTCGTTGTCCCACGGCGAAAGCTCGCCGCTATGCCTGGGCGCGAACCCAACCAATCCCAACGCGCGACGAACCAGCGACATCAACGTGGTTCGCCTGCCGCAGGCGCGGAAGTCTTGTGCGGCCCAGGTCGTTGCACGAAGGGCGAATTCCCTTGATGTTGGTGTAAGTGGATGCCTCGATCAAAGAGGAGTTCCACGAGCCGGGCGGGGGAGAGTGGAACGCAAATGACCGAGATTCAGAGCACCGTGTGGCCAGGGCACCATATCACGTATGGGCTTGCCCTAAAGGACTACTAGCGGCGCATCCGCGGCGTTCGATGGGAGTTGGAAGCCGGGCGATTTCGAGGAAGTTGAGGGTTAGTCCGTGAGGAGAGGCAATCCAAACGCGAAGGCGGTGCCCAGCAGAAAGGCCGAGGCAGCCAAAGCGTAGAACCGCCTGCTGAATACGCGCAGCCGCACGCATTGCCGCGCGGCCTCTGGCTCGATGGGGCAGGGGATGCGGCGCACGTGCCAGAGGGACGCACCGGCGATCGCGAGCATTGCAGCGGCGATGCCAAAGACCCCCGGCTTGTGTTCGCTGAGCCAGATGAGTTGAGGGAAGGCTGTAATCAGGCCCAGGAGCGTGGCGCCGGCGCCGAGGGAAACGAGGATGGCCGGCAGCACGCAACCGAGCAGCGTGGCCGAGCTCGCCAGGAGCGCCGTCGCCGCAAGCCCGACGTTGCACTGGTCCGCGCTGTTCATCCCTCGGCCTTCATCTGCTGCCGTATCGATGTGAGTGAACGGTTGGTCCGGGCGATCACCTTGACCGCGTAGCCTGAGTCCTCGAGTGTCTTACGCAGCGTGTCGTCCGAAATGTCGGTGCCCGGCCTGGTAATGACAGCCACCAATCGGTGTTCGAGACTGATGACGACATCCTGCGTCGCGGGATTCTGCCGCAGACTTTTTTCCACGCCCGCCGCGCAGAAACCGCAGACCAGCCCGACTTGCCAGGCACTGGGTTAAATCCGGTGCTGCGAACGCGTCTTCGCCCGACTTGACAGTTGACCTGCCCAGTCAAGGAGAATTTTGCAGCTGTTCCGTGTAATTACTTCTGCGCGCGGTTTGCGACAACGCCCCCGACGGGTAGCTCGGAGGTGCAACGATGAATCGCGGGGCTCAAAAGAACGCAACGACGCGCTCAATGACCCAGAACATGGCGATCGCACCAATCGCATAGGGCGCCACATAGGGCATCCACACGAGACGCCGGCCG
>DATIEU010000562.1:0-4843 GCA_035455565.1 Steroidobacteraceae bacterium
CATACCAGTTATTGGCAATTGTAAACCAAGGAGCCGCAGATGATCGGCGACCGAATACGGCTTGCCCGGCGCAAGGCGGGGTTCTCGCTGCGCGATCTGTCCGCCGCAATTCAGGGGCGCGTCACCGCGCAGGCGATCGGCAAGTACGAGCGCGGCGAAGATGTGCCCAGTTCAGGCGTATTGATGGCGCTCGCCAAGGCGCTAGATGTGTCGGTTGCGTACCTGCTCGACGCACGAGGCGTTGAGCTGAGCGCGGTGGAGTTTCGTAAGAAAGCGAGCACGAGCGCCAAGGACCGCGCGCATGTCGAGACCGAAGTGCTCGAATGGATCGAGCGCTATCTTCAAGTCGAGTCGATCCTCGAGCTCGATAGCGCCGCATGGCAAAGCCCGTTCACTGTGCTGCGGCGGCTTCGCAGCGTTCAAGATGCGGAGAAGCTTGCAGACGATGTGCGCAAGGCATGGCAGCTCGGTATCGATCCGATCCCGAACATGACGGAGTTGCTGGAAGAGAAGGGGCTGAAGGTCCTCATTGTCCCCCTGCCGGATCGCGTTTCAGGATTCACCTGCCTGGTTCGCCAGCATGATGGTGCCGCCAAGCTTCCCGTCATCGTCGTGAACAGCACGTTCTCGCTTGAGCGCCGGCGGCTCACGCTGGCGCACGAATTGGCGCATCGTCTGGTGGATCCCGAAAGCCTTCCCGAAAAGGACGAGGAGAAGGCGGCGACCGTTTTCGGCGGCGCGCTGATGATGCCACGCGAGCATCTTCTGCGTGAGGTGGGCAAGCACCGCAATGCTTTGGGATACAAGGAGCTCATTGGCCTCAAGCGTCTGTACCGCGTGAGTGGCGCGGCGCTGCTGATGCGGTTGAGCCAGCTTGAGGTGATCAGCGAATCGACGCTGGTCTACGCATTCCAAGGCATCGCGCGCGGCTGGCGCACGCAGGAGCCCGAGGAACTCGAGAGCAATGCTGAGCGCGGTCAGTGGGAACGGCCGCGGCGCTTCGAGCGGCTTTGCTACCGCTCTCTGGCCGAAGGTCTGATTTCGCTGACGAAGGGTGCCGAGTTGCTGCGGCTTCCCGTCCCTGAAGTGGAGGCGGGCCTAAAGGGGCCGCAGGCGAATGAGGCTCATCGTAAGTGACAGCAGCTGCCTGATCGACCTGCGGAAGGCGGGCTTGCTTGAGGCCTTCCTTCAGCTGCCGTTCGAGATCCTGATTCCGAACACGCTGTTCGAAGACGAGTTGCTGAAGTTTTCCGCGGCTCAGAAGAAGGCGCTCGTCGACGGAGGCCTGAAGGTAGTGGACGTGCCAGGTCCTGGTGTGCTGCGCGCGCAGGAGGTCGTACACGCCTCACCCCGCTTGTCGGTTCATGACGGATTTGCATTTGCCCTTGCCGAAATCAACAGCGGCTGCATCCTTGTAACCGGCGACAGTGACCTCCGGACCATAGCGACACAGCACGGGCTCGAAGTGCACGGCCTACTCTGGATTCTGGACCAACTCCATGAACATGGCGTCTGTAAATCCGCCGAGATTGCCGCGGCATTGCGAATCTTGGAGCGGGATGCCTCCGTTAGATTGCCCCGTCGTGAACTCCTGACGTGGTTAAGGCGATACGACACGTGACTTGGATGACGAGCTAACGGAGGCGCTGTCGCGTGCAGAAGCACATCCTACCGAACATTACGGAAGTTCGGCTGCCAACACGTTTCGAGTTTGCTTTCAACGCACCAGGCCTCCTTGTGCGTCGCATCTCGACGCGAAGCCGAAGCGTCCCAGGAAGCCTCGTGCCTTTCAAGACACGGGGCGATGAGTGCCGCCGTGTTCTTTTCACGGCTGCCGATCAGACCCAGACGGTAATCGAGTTGGCAGCCTTCAGCGACGTGTATGACCCTCCAGTGACCGCAGCGATCCGGGCGCGAAGCGTGATCGTCGACGGCACTGCGCTCGCCTTGCCGGGGGCTGAATATCGACTCGCCCCTGCCGACCTTGCACCATTCGCAAACGCGCGGGATAGCGTCCATCAGGGATGGGGCGAGGGAATCCGCTATCGACGCGAGGTTCGCAATGCCGACGGGAGCATTGCGCGCACCGGTCTGCGAATGCCGCAAGTGGGGGCCCTCCACGCCGTTGCGGCGCATTGGACAGTCAGCCCTGAACCCGCGATCGTCGTCATGCCCACCGGAACCGGCAAGACTGAGGTCATGATGGCGACGGCAGTCGCTGGCAATGCCCTCCGATTGCTTGTGATCGTACCGACAGATGCGCTCCGTCAACAAACTACCGACAAGTTTGCTACGTATGGCCTGCTCGATACGATCGGCGTGATCGACAACATTCCCTTACCGGTCGTCGGCACGTTGTCGTCAAAGCCCGCACCAGAGCATTTCGACGGCGTGCGTGCCTGCAACGTGGTCATCACGACGATGAGCTCGATCGGCCTCGCCGACGATGCCGTTCAGCAGGACTTTGCGAACCTCTTCACGCACGTGTTCTTCGACGAGGCGCACCACAGTGTTGCGACAACATGGAAGAAGTTTCGCAAGCGCTGTGAGCACGCCCGCGTTGTGCTGTTCACGGCCACGCCGTACAGGGAAGATGGAAAGGCCCTCGAAGGCAAAATTATCTATGAGTTTCCGCTTGGCACAGCACAGGAACAGGGCTACTTCCGGTCGATTCGGTTCATTGAAGTGTTCGAGCCCGACGATAGCCTCGCCGACCGCAAGATCGCCGAGGCCGCCGTCGCGCGGCTCAGGGAAGATCTGGCTGCCGGGCACGCGCACATCTTGATGGCCCGCGTTGACAGCATCCAGCGCGCTGAATCCCTCTTCCACGACATCTATGCGCCGCTCTTCGCCGACCTCAACCCCGCGCTGATTCATAGTCGCACACCGGGCAAGCGAGCTCTCTTGAGGGACATCAGGGACGGCCTGCACAAGATCGTCGTGTGTGTCGACATGTTCGGCGAAGGCTTCGATCTGCCCAGTCTCAAAGTGGCCGCGTTGCACTCAGTACACAAGAGCATCGGGGTTACGCTCCAGTTCATCGGCCGCTTTTCACGTGCCCACGCGGACGTGGGCGACGCGACCTTTGTTGCGAACACTGCAGAGGACGGCGTGCCCGAGGCGCTGGAGACGCTCTATCAGGAGGATGCCGACTGGAACAGCCTCCTCGCGGACCTCAGCTACGACGCAATCAATCCGCAGGCAAAATTGTCGGCGCTCGTCGACCATCTTGAGCCGGTCGGCCAGGAAACCAGCACGGTCGAAATATCGACACTGGCTCTCCGACCGAAAATCAGCGCACAGGTCTACCGAACGGGCGCGTTTCATCCTGCTCGTTATGCGCAGGCGTTCAGCAGGTCGCAAAAGGTTCACCACCCCCAGATCAGTCACCAGGACAAGATGCTTGTCTTGGTCGTAAATCAAAAGGAAGGTCTCGACTGGACGGATTCTAAAGACATCGCGCTCGATGGCTGGGACCTGTATATCGCCTACTACGACGAGCAGCGGCAACTGTTGTTCATCCACTGCTCACGCAAGGGCAACGCCACGAGCGGGTTGGCCAGGGCCATCAGCGACAGTCTGGAATTGGTCGCCGGCGAAGAGATTTTCAAGACGTTTGCTGGGCTTCAACGACTGTCCCTGCACAGCGTTGGGTTGACGAGCCGAAGCAAGAATGTTCGCTACCAGATGTTCGCCGGTCTGGACGTGCGTAACGCCATCGACCCCGTTCTTCAGCAGGACAAGATGAAGTCGAACGTAACGGGCGTTGGGTATGAGTCTGGAAAGCGACATACCGTTGGAGGCTCGCGCAAGGGAAAGATGTGGGCGATGAGTTCGGGCTCGATTGCCCAGTGGCGGGACTGGTGCGACAGAATCGGCGCGAAGCTTACCGATCCAAACGCCCAACCGAACGATTTCCTTCGGTTTACCCTCCTCCCGTCGATCGTGGACCGTACGCCAGACGCTGAAGCGCTCTTGGCCGATTGGCCTGACCAGCTGTTTGAAGCGTGGAATTTTCGCTTTGAAGTTTGGGTCGCTGGCACGGCCTACGACTTTCATGAATGCCAGCTTGACCTCGTGAGCTGGCAGACCGCCTCCGACAGGTTCCGCTTCTCGCTGCGGGCGGGCCTCGACGTCGAGACAGTCCTCGAGCTACGGATTTGTGCACCGGTCCCACCTGCAACGGAGAGCACGTTTACCGTGCACCGCGTCGGCGGGGTAGCGAGTGAAATCAGAATTGGCGGCGAGAGGTCAAGCGCAGAGGAATTCTTCGGGCAAAACCCGCCCCTCGTCCGGCTTGCGGATGGCTCGCAGTTATCCGGAAACATCCTGCTCAAGCCGCGCGAGGCACTTGCGGACACGTACGACCGCAACCGTGTGATGACGCTCGGCTGGCAAGGCGTGGATTTCCAGAAGGAGAGCCGTTGGAAGGACGGGGCGTTGAGGCCTGATTCAATCCAGCAGTACTTCATCGCCCACCTTGAGACTGGACATGCAACCGTTATCTTCGACGATGACGATAACGGCGAGAGCGCTGACGTTGTGGCGATCGAAGAAACCGATGACACGATCACGGTCTACCTGTGGCACTGCAAGTACGCACACGGTGCAAACCCGGGCGAGCGGGCGGCGGACCTCTACGAGCTATGCGGCCAGGCGGAAAAGAGCACCAAATGGACGTGGAGCCTGGAGAACTTGGTCAAGCATCTCGTCGTGAGAGAGAGCAAGCACGGCCGCGGCAGGCCGAGTCGCTTTGTTCGCGGTTCCTCAAGCGGCCTCGTCACACTCCGCAAGAGTGCTCGCAAAAAGTTCGTCGTGTTCCGCGTCGGGATCGTGCAGCCAG
>DATIEU010000563.1:0-3599 GCA_035455565.1 Steroidobacteraceae bacterium
GATGTTGCCGAGCAGGGTGGAAAGCGTGCCGTCAGGTACCGCCGACATGAGGAGCGCGGCCTGTGGTGTACACGCCGCAAGCGCCAGCAGCGCGAGTCCGAAGGCCGCACCCCGCAGCGAGCGCGCCAACGGGTTCGCCAAACGTCTCCGAATCAACAGCTGCACTCGCGGTATTGTAATCCCGCGGCCGATCGCGCGAAGCTCCGCGCACCCGCTCGTATAATAACGGCGTGAAACCGGAATCGCCCGCCGGAACTCTCGCGCAGCACACGCCGATGATGCAGCAGTGCTTTTTCTCTATGAGAATGTGTGTCGATTTGGCGCGACCTGCACTGCGACCTACACCGCTTCCCCGCGCGTTGCGCGTACAGGAATGGACACGCAATACCGAATACGCTTACGCGGGCGGCCTTCTCCGGCCGACGACGAATGCCTTCATCGCGACGCCGTTAGCGCGTCCAGCCGCAGGTCTTTTCGAATCCCGGTGTCGATCAAGCCGGCAGGCGCGAATCGGCGAAGCATTCGCAGGCGGCCCGCGCGGACACCTGCTGTGTATCGCAGCTTCGGACGCGCCGCGCTAGCAGCTTCGAGGACGACGTCGGCCACGACGCCCGGCTCATCGGCGGCGGTCATCACCTCCGTGAGCGTCTTGCGCAAGGATGCGCGAATCTCGCGATATTCATCGAGCTTGGAGTCGGGCTCCAGGAAGTTCGCGTCGAACCGCGTCTTCGTGTATGCAGGCTCGATGACCGATACCCGGATGCCCCTCGTGCGCAGCTCATGGTCGAGCGATTCCGAGTAGCCTTCGACCGCGTGCTTGGTCGCGGCATAGAGCGCCGAGTAAGGCATCGGCAGGAAACCAAGCACGGAGCAGATGTTGATGATGCGGCCGGCCCGTTGACGTCGCATGTGGGGCACGACGGCACGCGTCATCCGGACGATCCCAAAGAAATTCGTCTCGAAGATCGACCGGGCCTGCTCGATCGAGCTCTCTTCCGCTGCGGCGGGAGCGATGCCAAAGCCGGCGTTGTTCACGAGCAGGTCGATACGGTCTTCCAAGCGCAGCACCTCGCTGACGGCGGCTTCGACGGATTCTTCCCTGGTCACGTCGAGGGGCAGCAGCTCGAACGATCGTAGGCTTGCCTTTGCTGCGCGTCTGCTCGTGCCGTAGACCTTGTAGCCCGCCGCCGCGAGGCGTTCGGCCGTGGCTTCGCCGATGCCTGACGAGGCGCCTGTAACGAGAGCTGTCTTGTTCTGCGTGATGTCCTTGCTTCCGGTCTTCATGGCATTGCCTTTCATGGGTGGTGGTCGTGAACCCAGTGGACGTTCTGCTAGGCAGGGACCGGCTCCGCCCGAATCTCGGGAGCGGCGCGCTCACCCTCCGCGCCCGGCTGGATCTTGAACCAGATGGCGTACAACGCCGGCAAGAACACGAGCGTGAGAACCGTCCCGCCGAATGTTCCACCGATCAAGGTGTACGCCAGCGTTCCCCAGAAAACCGATTGGGTGAGCGGAATGAACGCCAGCATGGCCGCGAGCGCCGTCAGAATGACCGGACGGGAGCGCTGCACGGTGGCCTCGACAACCGCGGCGAATGGCGCCAATCCATCCTTCTCGTTCTGGCGGATCTGGCCGATCAGGATGAGCGTGTTTCGCATCAGGATTCCGGACAGTGCGATCAGCCCGACCAGCGCGTTGATGCCGAACGGCTGCTGGAACAGCAGCAAGGTTGGAATGACCCCGATGAGGCCCAGCGGTGCGGTTGCGAACACCATCGTCATCGCGGAGATCGAGCGCACCTGGACGATGATCGTGATCAACGTGAGCGCGATCATGATTGGAAACAGCGGGGCCAAGGCGCGATTTGCCTTGCCGGATTCCTCTATGGAACCGCCCTGCTCGATCCGGTAGCCCGACGGCAGCTTCGCGATGACGGGCTGGAGCTCCTTCCACACGGCGGTGGACACGTCCGGCGGTTGCAAGCCCTCGGCAATGTCGCCGCGCACGGTGATCGTCGGCGTGCGATCGCGGCGACGCAGGATCGGGTCTTCCATGCGGATTTCCACCGTTCCGATCTGCGACAGCGGAATCCGCTGACCGGCCGCTCCCACCAACGTGAAATCGGCGATCTTGCTCGGATCGAGCCGGGCGTTTCCGGCAGAACGGGCCGCGACCTGTACCGAACGGACGTCTTCGCGGACCTCGGTGATCGGGATGCCGCTCAACAGGAACTGCATCTGCTGAGCCACGTCACTGGACGTCAAACCTATGCTCTGCAGCCGGTCCTGATCGAGCGCAAAACGAAGCGTGGGCATGCGCTCGCCCCAATCGCTGTTGGTCGTTCTCATCAGGGGGCTGGCTTGCATCACGGCGCGTACCTGCGCCGCGACGTCACGAAGCATGTCGGGGTCGGGACCGCTCACACGGAAAGCCACGGGGAAGGGCGAGTACGGGCCGAACACCAGCTGAGTAACTCGCACGCGGGCCTCCGGCGCCAGGCCATCGGCCACAGCCTCTCGCAGCCTGAGCTTGAGCGACTCGCGCGCCTCTTCGCTCTGCGTCAATACGACGATTTTCGCGAACGAGGGGTCGGGTAGCTCCGGTGACATCGCGAGGTAGAAGCGCGGTGCCCCTTGGCCGACATAGGCGGTAACGGTCTTGGCTTCCGGCTGGTTCGCCAGCCAAGCCTCGACCTTGGCGGTGGTGGCACTCGTCTGCTCGATGGAAGTGCCATACGCCATTTGCACTTCGACCAGTACTTCCGGTCGATCGGAAGTCGGAAAGAACTGCTTCTTCACCACGCCCATGCCCAGCACCGCGACGAAGAACGCACCGACGACGCTCCCCGCGACGAGCCATTTGCGGCGAATCGCAAGGCCCAGAAGCTGGCGGAAGCGGTTGTAGCGCGGCGTGTCGTAGATCGCCTCGTGCCCGCCCTCGCGCTTATCGATGTTCGGGAGAAGCTTCACCCCCAGGTAGGGCGTGAACACGACAGCGACGACCCAGGATGCGATCAGCGCGATGCCGACGATCCAGAACATGTTGCTGGTGTACTCGCCGGCGGTCGACCTGGCGAAGCCGTTCGGCATGAAGCCGATCGCGGTCACCAGCGTCCCGGCGAGCATGGGCGCGGCGCTATGACTCCACGCATAGGCCGCTGCGCGGATGCGGTCGTAGCCTTCCTCCATCTTCACGACCATCATCTCGATGGCGATGATCGCATCGTCGACCAGGAGCCCCAGGGCCAGTATCAACGAGCCGAGCGTGATGCGGTCGAAGTCCTTGCCGGTGGCCGCCATGACGATGAATACCGCGGCCAAGGTCAGAGGAACCGCCGCCGCGACGACGATGCCGACGCGCCATCCCATGCTGAGGAAGCACACGAGCATCACCACGCACAGCGCGGCGAAGAACTTCACCATGAACTCGTTGACGGACGCGCGAATATTCACGGACTGGTCTGTGACTTTGGAGAGACTCATGCCCAGCGGCATTTGCGCGTTGATGCTCGCCGCTTCCGCCTCGAGTGCCTTGCCAAGGTCGAGTCCGTTCCAGCCCTCGCGCATGACAACACCGAGCAGCAGAGTAGGCTCGCCGTT
>DATIEU010000564.1:0-13146 GCA_035455565.1 Steroidobacteraceae bacterium
GTACCCGGATCGTCATCACCCTGGTCGGTGGCCTCAGGCGCTCCGCCACCCTCGGCGACGATACCGGACAGGACACTGCGCCGGCCGAGGATTGAGGAATATTCGCTGTGCGCGACCACGTAGTTGGTCAGGCGCGCGGCATTCAGCAGCGAACTTGCCGTAGCGGGCGTCGGAACCACATACGCAGTTGAAGCTGGCGTCGATTCATCAATGACGACCGGCTGCACAGGCGTATTTACTGCCGCCAGCGGAGCCTGTTCGACCAACGGATCCTGCAGACTCTGCAAGCCGAGAATCGCCACGGCGGCAACCGTCGCGGCGACCGCCATGCCGGCGACGGGCTTCAGCCAGCGCCACTGTTGCACGCGAGCGGTGCTCGTGCTGCCGCCGACCAGCGGGCCGCTCTCGCGGACCGCCGTCCGGACGCGTTCGGCGAATGTGCGGGAAGGCCCCTCGGCCGAGCGCGTACGCAGGCTCTCACCGATCAACGTGTAGCGTGCCAGCGTCGCGCGCAGCTCCGCATTGCCGTCGAGCCGCTTGAACAGCAGTTCGATCTCGTGCTTCGGCAGCTCGCCATCGATGAACGCCGACAGTTGATCTCGCAGGTACTCGCTCATTAACTCAGTCCTCGGGCCGGCCCAGGCCCCCGTCGAAAATCGGCCGCAAACGTTTGTCGATCGCTTCGCGCGCGCGGAAAATCCGCGAGCGCACGGTGCCCACCGGGCATTCCATCGCGGCCGCGATCTCCTCGTAACTCATACCCTCGAGTTCGCGCAGCATGATCGCCGTGCGCAGGTCCTCGGGTAAATCCGCAATTGCCGCATTGACGGTGTCGCGAATTTCATCGGTGAGCAGCAGGCCTTCGGGTGTTTCCGAATCCTTGAGTCTCGCCTGCATGTCATATTGTTCCGGGTCCTGCAGATCGAGATCGTAGTCGACCGGTCGGCGTCGGCTCGAGACCAGAGCATTCTTCGCGGTATTGATGGCGATCCGGTACAGCCATGTGTAGAAGGCGCTGTCGCCGCGAAAGCTGGGCAAGGCACGATAAGCCTTTATGAATGCTTCCTGGGCCACGTCTTCCGCTTCCACCGGGTCACGGACATACCGCATGATCAGCTTGAGAACCTTGTGCTGGTACCTCAGCACCAGATAGTCGAACGCCCGGGCCTCGCCCCGCTGTACGCGCTCGACTAACATCAAGTCGCTGGCTTCGGTGCCCATCAGGGCTCCCACTCCGGTTCTCAAGCCAGCCTGCGCACCCCCTGTGACCCTGCCTCATCGGGAAAGTTCGCGCGTGTTCGACGGCGCAGTTGGCTGTGATGTAGTTCAAATTGGCGTGGATTGTAGAGGCTCGTAAGACATTACGCATGTCGCTGCAGGCGCCAGCGAACGCTGAAGCGCCGGTATTGACTTGCGCCGACTGTGCCCGGCGTCAGAACAGCCCGCCAGCACTGGCGCCCTGCGCTCCAGGCCAGGACTGTGACCGGACCCCACTTCCGGCTCCCGGTCATCAGCTCCGCCGGCCACTCCCAGCCGTAGCCGTCGCATAGCCGCCACGATCCATCGGCCATCCAGAGGATGCGTCGGACGGAACGGGGGAACAGTCCCGGTGTCAAGCGAAGAATCGCTGGCACTCCTGCGAGGAGCGAGGCCGCGGCGAGCAATTTCCAGCTGAATTGCCCCGTGGCCCATAGCTCGATGGCAACCGCCGCCATCCAGAGAGACAGCGCGCCCAGGACGATCCACGCGGGCTTAAGCTCGAGCTCGAGAGGCGGTGATATGTTCGATGACACGGCGCGCGTCCGGGTCTGCGATTGGCGCGCCTCCCAGCAGGCAGGCATACAGGGCTGGATCCGGCAGCTCCAGCAATCTTGCGAATCCACGTTGCTCGGACAAGTCGGCATTTGCGAAGCGCTTTGCCAGATAGTCCTCGAGCAGCGCATCGAGCTCGCGCATGCCGCGCCGGCATTGCCACGCCAGCTGACCCGGGTTCAATGCCTTCTCCCCGCGAGCATCTTCTTGATCTCGGCAATCGCCTTCGCCGGGTTCAAGTCCTTCGGACATGCCTCGGTGCAGTTCATGATCGTGTGGCAGCGATAGAGACGGAAGGGGTCCTCGAGCGCATCCAGGCGCTCGCCCGTTGCCTCGTCCCGGCTGTCCACGATCCAGCGATAAGCGGCGAGGAGCGCTGCGGGTCCAAGGTAGCGCTCGCTGTTCCACCAGTAGCTCGGGCAACTGGTCGAGCAACACGCGCACAGGATGCAGGCCGACGGGCGATCGATCCTTTCCTGGTCTTCCTTCGACTGCGGGCGTTCCCGGTCGGGCGGCGCGGGTGTCCGGGTCTTGAGCCACGGCTCGATCGCGGCGTACTGTGCGTAGAACTGCGTGAGGTCCGCCACGAGGTCCTTGACCACGGGCAAATGAGGCAGCGGGTAGATATTCACCTCGTTGCCGAGATCCTGGCAGGACTTGATGCACGCCAGGGTATTGAGACCATCGATGTTCATGGCGCAGCTGCCGCAGATACCTTCGCGACAGGAGCGCCGAAACGTCAGCGTCGAATCGATTTCGTTCTTGATCTTGATGAGGACGTCGAGAACCATCGGCCCACAGGTCTCCATGTCGATCTCGAACACATCAGCGCGCGGGTTCTCGCCCGCCTCGGGATCGAAGCGATAGATGCGAAAGCGCTTGGTATTACGCGCACCTGCCGGGGCCGGATGGACACGACCGGGACGGACACGCGAATTGGCAGGCAGACGAAACTGAGCCATCGGTTACCTCGAGAATTCCTCAGTAACTGCGCACCTGGGGCGGAATCGGCTGCACTTCATCCGTCAGCGTCTCGAGGTGCACCGGGCGGTAGTGAATCTGCACGGCGCCTTGCGCATCCACCCACACCAACGTGTGCTTGAGCCAGTGCTGATCGTCACGGTCCGGGTAGTCCTCGCGGGCGTGGGCGCCGCGGGTTTCACGCCGATTGTCGGCGCTGTGTATCGTCGCCAATGCCTGCAACAGCAGGTTCTCGAGCTCCAGTGTCTCGACCAGGTCCGTGTTCCAGATGAGCGAGCGGTCGCTGACGCTGACATCGTTGAACGATTCGAACACGGCCGCGAGCCGTTCGATGCCTTCGCGCAGCACCGGGCCCGTGCGAAATACAGCGGCGTGCTCCTGCATGACACGCTGCATGTCGAGGCGGACCTCCGCCGTGCGGCGCTTGCCAGCGGCGTTGCGCAGGCGATCGAGGCGGCTTACCGCGAGGTCGCTCCCTCCGGGCGGCAGCGGCCGGTGTGGCGTTCCCGGCTTGATCGTCTGCGCACAGCGCCGCGCAGCCGCACGACCGAAGACCACCAGGTCGAGCAGCGAGTTCGAACCGAGCCGATTGGCGCCATGGACCGATACGCACGCCGCCTCGCCGACCGCCATCAGGCCCGGCACGACGCTTTCCGGTTCGCCGTGGCGCACCGTTAGCACTTCGCCGTGCACGTTGGTCGGGATGCCACCCATGTTGTAGTGCACGGTGGGTGAGACCGGGATCGGCTCGCGGGTGACGTCCACGCCCGCAAAAATGCGCGCCGTTTCCGCGATACCCGGCAAGCGCTCGTTGATCACCTCGGGGCCAAGGTGCTCGAGGTGCAGATGGATGTGGTCCCTGAGCTTGCCGACACCGCGCCCCTCGCGCACTTCCAGCGCCATCGAGCGGCTGACGACGTCGCGCGAGGCGAGGTCGCGCGCGTTGGGCGCGTAGCGATCCATGAAACGCTCACCGGCCGAGTTGGTGAGATATCCGCCCTCGCCGCGTACGCCTTCGGTAATCAGGCAACCCGCGCCGTAGATACCGGTCGGGTGAAACTGCACGAACTCCATGTCCTGCAGCGGTAGCCCGGCACGCAGGACCATGGCATTACCGTCACCCGTACACGTGTGTGCCGAGGTGCACGTGAAGTAGATCCGCCCGTAGCCACCCGTCGCCAGCACTACCTTGTGGGCGCGAAAGCGATGCAGTCTGCCTTCGTCCAGGTCGAGCGCGATTACACCGCGACATTCGCCATCCTCCATGATCAGGTCGATGGCGAAATACTCGACGAAGAATTCGGCCGACTGGCGCAGCGACTGCTGGTAGAGCGTATGCAGCATGGCGTGGCCGGTGCGATCGGCGGCCGCGCAGGTTCGCTGGGCGATGCCCTCGCCGAAGTGAGTGGTCATACCGCCGAATGGCCGCTGGTAGATGCGCCCGTCTTCGGTGCGCGAGAACGGCACACCCTGGTGTTCGAGCTCCAGCACTGCGCTCGGTGCTTCCTTGCACATGAACTCGATCGCGTCCTGATCGCCGAGCCAGTCCGATCCCTTGACGGTGTCGTACATGTGCCAGCGCCAGTCATCCTCGCCCATGTTGCCCAGGGCCGCGCTGATACCGCCCTGGGCGGCCACGGTGTGGCTGCGTGTCGGGAACACCTTCGTGATGCACGCGGTGGCGAGACCGGCCGAAGCGAGACCGAGCGTGGCGCGCAGACCCGCACCTCCCGCGCCGACCACGACCACATCATAGGTGTGATCGGCGAACGCGTAGCCGCCGCTCACGGAGTGCCTCCGCATGCGACCAGCAGCACGCTCAGGATGCCTGCGGTGCCGATGAGCACGTGCACGAAGCTCGAAGCCACCAGCGCCAATACCTTGAGAGCATGACCGTGAACGTAGTCCTCGATCACGACCTGGACGCCGAGTTGGGAATGGAGGGCGAGGACGCTCGACAGGAGGATCATTCCCAGCGCGTGCGCCGGCTCGGCGAGCCAGGCATGCACGGTCGCGAAACTCAGCGACTCGGCAGCAATCAGCGACCAGATGAACCACAGGGCGAGCGGTACGAGCGCAACGGCCGTGAGCCGCTGCAACCACCAATGAGAAACACCTTCCTTGGCCGCGCCGAAACCCAGGGCTTGAGCGAGTGGACTCCGCAGATTCATGCCCGGCCCCAGATGGCGTAGGCACACAGCGCGGTAAGGACTACGGCTGCGACCAGGACCAGCCACGCGGAGATCCGTGCCTGCGCCTTTTCAAACCCGAGCCCGCAGTCCCACGCCAGGTGGCGGATGCCATTCGCGAGGTGAAAGAAAAAGGCAAACAACGCGCCGAAGAGCAGCACGCGCAGCGGCACGCTTTCGAACGTGCGCAGCACCCGTGCATAAGCTTCCGGCCCCCGCGCGAGAGCGAGCAGCCACCCCGCGAGCGCGACCGCACCGAGTGACAGGAACACGCCCGTCACGCGATGCGTGAAGGACCACAACATCGTGTAGTCGAAGCGATAGATCAGGAACGGTGATAGCGGCCGCTCGCGACCCGCCATGGCCACACCTCGTTGCACACGGTCCGTCACGTTGCGGGCAGCGTATGCTCCGCAAGCATGGAGAACCCGGGAATTTCCGTCAGGTCATGACTGCCCGACATACCGTCAGTCTGCCAGAATCGAACTTTCATAACCACATGGTCCAGTTGAAGAAATGAGTGCGGAGACCAACCCGGACGGCGCCTGGTCGAGGCTCGACGCGCTCGGCGTGCTGTGCGTGGCGGGCGCCGATGCCAGCGCCTTTCTGCAAGGACAAGTGAGCAACGACCTCGCCCGGCTCGAGCGCGAACACGCGCTGCTCTGTGCGCTGAGTACGCCCCAGGGACGCGTGGTGGCGGTGCTGCGCCTCGTGGCACGCGCCGAAGGGATCGTCGCGATCCTGCCGGCAGCTCTGGTGGCGCCCGTGATCCAGCGGCTGAAGAAGTACGTGTTGCGCGCCAAGGTCACGCTGACCGATGAGTCGGCGCGCTGGGGAGTCGCAGGGCTGCTCGGGCGTGATCAACCATCGACGCACGCAGGCGTGCATGCGCCTGCACTCGCGGTGGGCAACGAGATCAGTGTGCATGCTTTGCCCAATGCCCGCCATTTGCTCCTGGGCCCGCATCAAGCGCTGGCAAGGCTGGCCACCAGGCTCGGCCCTGCCCTCCCCGACTCCGATCGCTGGCGCCTCGCCGCAATCGAGTCGGGCGAGCCGCAGGTCTATCCGGCGACCAGCGATGTGTTCGTCGCGCAGATGCTCAATCTAGATCTGGTCGACGGCGTGAGCTTCAGCAAGGGGTGCTACACCGGGCAGGAAATCATCGCGCGTACTCAGCATCGCGGCCGCATCAAGCGGCGCATGTTGCGCTATCGACTGCGCGGTTCGGCCGGCCTCGAGCCCGGCGACAGCGTGCAGATCGATGGTCACGCCGGACGAGTCGTCGAAGTCGCCGCAAGGAATGCCACCGAGGACGAGCTCCTGGCCGTGATGACGCTCGAGGGGTCCTCGCGCTCGGATGCACCCGACCTGCCCGCCGTGCGCCTGCCGCTGCCCTATTCCATCCCTGACGTCGACGCGTAGCGCTCAGAGATCGACCGATTCGACGGCCGACTCGTCGATGCGGCTCCCGAAGAACGTCCCGCCAACGCGCGCGAAGCGTGCCGGCGCGTCGGTTGCGAGGAGTTGCAACGATCCCGGACTGGCTGAGCCGGCCGCGAGGCGGCGCTCATCGAGCAGCTGACGCACCGTGCGCGCCGTGGTTTCGGCGGAGTCGACGATCGCGATTGTTGGATCGAGCACGCGCCGCATGACGGGTTGCAGAACCGGAAAGTGCGTGCAGCCGAGCAGCAGGCAATCGGGATGGGACGCCACGTCGGCGGCGAAGATCGGCTCGAGGTAGCGGCGCACGATACCCTCTACCAACGCACCTTCGATCCAACCCTCCTCCGCCAGCGCGACGAACAGCGCGCAGGGTTGGGCGACCACCCGCGCATCCGGCCGGATAGCGTGAATGGCAGCCTGGTAAGCGCCTCCGCGCACCGTGCCCTCGGTGGCGATGACAGCAATCCGGCCGCTCACTGAGGCCGCGCACGCCGCCTGCGCGCCGGGCTCGAGCACGCCGATGACGGGTAGCGGCGCGTAACGCTCGCTGAGCGCGTGCAACGCGACGGCGGACGCCGTATTGCACGCCACCACCAGGCACTTGATCTCGCGCTCGATGAGCGCGTCCGCGGCCTGGATCGAGTAGCGCACCACGGATTCCGCGCTCTTGGTGCCATAAGGCAGGCGCGCGGTATCGCCCAGGTAGATGAAGTTCTCGTGGGGCAGCAGCGCGCGCAGGGCGCGCAACACGGTCAGTCCGCCGACGCCGGAATCGAACACCCCGATCGGTACACCCACCACGACTCCGCGCTTACTCGGGTCTCAGGTGCGGGAACAACAACACGTCACGGATCGACGGCGAGTCGGTGAAGAACATCACGAGCCGATCGATGCCGACGCCGAGCCCCGCCGTGGGCGGCATGGCATATTCGAGCGCGCGCACGTAATCGGCGTCGTAGAACATCGCCTCCTCGTCGCCGGCCGCCTTGCGGGCCGCCTGTTCGCGGAAGCGCGTCGCCTGCTCCTCGGGATCGTTGAGCTCGGAGAAACCATTGGCGATCTCCCGGCCGCCGACATAGAGCTCGAAGCGGTCGGTCACGAACGGGTCCTCATCGTTGGCTCTCGACAGGGGCGAGACCTCGGTCGGGTAGGCATACACGAACGTGGGGTCGAGGAGCTTGTCCTCCACCGTCTTGCCGAAGATCTCCATCTGCAGTTTCCCGGCGCCATCGCTCTTGGTGTAGGCAATCTGCAGCCGATCGCAGATGCGGTGCAGATAGTGCTCCTCGCGCAGCGACATCGG
This sequence comes from Steroidobacteraceae bacterium, assembly GCA_035455565.1. Lineage (GTDB taxonomy): Bacteria > Pseudomonadota > Gammaproteobacteria > Steroidobacterales > Steroidobacteraceae > DATBVX01. The sequence goes on from DATIEU010000564.1 coordinate 7,729, forward strand.
GTCGAGGTCATGATTGTGTTCGAGCAGCAATTCCTCCACCGTCGCGCGCCGGAACGCCTGGGCGAGATCGTAGGTGCGGCCCTGGTACACGATGCTCGAGGCGCCGCGAATCGCCTGCGCCAGGCCGCGGAATGCCTTCTCGACCCAATCCATCACGTCCCGATAGTCGCCGTACGCCCAGTAGAGCTCGAGCATCGTGAACTCGGGATTGTGCTGGGTCGATAGACCCTCGTTGCGGAAGTTGCGGTTGATCTCGTACACGCGCTCGAAGCCGCCCACCACCAGGCGCTTGAGATACAGCTCGGGCGCGACGCGCAGATACATGTCGAGATCGAGCGCATTGTGATGGGTCACGAAGGGACGAGCCGCGGCGCCGCCAGGGATGACCTGCATCATCGGCGTTTCCACTTCGAGGAAGTCGAGTGCATCGAGGAAATCGCGCAGGTAGTGAATGATCCGCGCGCGTGTCCGGAACACCTCGCGGCTTTCCTCGCTCATGATGAGATCGACGTAGCGACGCCGATAGCGCAGCTCCGTATCGGCGAGGCCGTGCCACTTGTCGGGCAGCGGTCGCAGCGACTTCGCGAGCAAGCGGATCTTCGCTGCGCGCACCGAGAGCTCGCCCGTCTTGGTCTTGAACAGCGCGCCCTGCGCACCGACGATGTCGCCGATATCCCAGGTCTTGAATTGCTCGTAGGCCTCCTCGAGCGGCCCCTGTTGCAGGAACAGCTGGATCTGGCCGGTGCGATCCTGCAGCGTCGCAAAGCTCGCCTTGCCCATGACGCGTTTGAGCATCAGCCGGCCACCTACGCTCACGCTCTGCGGATTGGCCTCGAACCAGTCCGCGCCGCGCTCGCCAAATGCGGTGTGCAGCTGGCCCGCCAATGCGTCGCGCCGGAAGTCGTTGGGGTACGACCAGCGGCTCTCACGCAACTTCGCGAGCTTGGTGCGCCGTTCGGCGATCAGCTTGTTGTCGTCATTCTCATCAGCCACAGCCAACTCCACTCTGCTCTATAGACCCTGCTTGAGGCTCGCCTCCATGAAGGAATCGAGCGCGCCATCGAGCACGGACTGCGTATTGCCGATCTCCACGCCCGTACGCAGGTCCTTGATGCGTGATTGATCGAGCACGTAGGAACGGATCTGGTTGCCCCAGCTCACGTCGGACTTGGATTCCTCCAGCACTCGCGCCGCGGCATTGCGCTTGTTCACCTCGAGCTCATAGAGCTTGGCCTTCAGCATCTTCATCGCCGTGGAGCGGTTCTTGTGCTGGCTGCGCTCGTTCTGGCACGCGACCACGATCCCCGTTGGCAGATGCGTGATGCGCACCGCCGACTCGGTCTTGTTGACGTGCTGGCCGCCGGCACCGCTCGAGCGATAGACGTCGACGCGCAGGTCGGCGGGATTGACCTCGATCGAGATGTCCTCATCAACCTCGGGCGAGACGAACACAGAGGCGAACGAAGTGTGGCGGCGATTGCCCGAATCGAAGGGCGACTTGCGCACCAGGCGGTGCACGCCGGTCTCGGTGCGCAGCCACCCGTAGGCGTAGTCGCCCATGAAGCTGATGGACGCACTCTTGATGCCCGCGACCTCGCCCTCGCTCTGGTCGATGACCTCGGTCTTGAAGCCGTGCGCGTCACCCCACTTGAGGTACATGCGCATCAGCATGGCCGCCCAGTCCTGGGCTTCGGTGCCGCCGGCGCCGGCCTGGATGTCGAGGAACGCGTTGTGCGAATCCATCTCGCCCGGGAACATGCGGTGGAACTCGAGCCGGTGCACGCCTGCCTCGAGGCGCGCCACGTCCGCTTCGACCCCCTGTATGGTGGCCGCGTCGTTTTCTTCGACCGCCAGCGCAAGGAGCTCGTCTGCGTCCGAGAGGCCGGAGGTCAGGCGATCGAGCGTGCCCACGGTGTCTTCCAGCCGGGCGCGTTCGCGGCCCAGCTCCTGTGCCTTCTCCGGTGTGTTCCAGATGCCGGGATCTTCGAGCTCGCGGCTCACTTCCGCGAGGCGATCCTTCTTCAGCTCGTAATCAAAGATACCCCCGTAAGGAGCTCAGGCGCTCCCCGAGGTCTGCGAGCGAGCGGCGCAGTTGATTGAGTTCCATCGGCGGTCACTGATTCGAAACGGAGCGCAATGGTAGCACGCAGGCCTCGATGTGCTCGACCACGAGCTGGAGCCGGCGCGTACCGAGGTATTCGTTGACGTCGAGCCGGTAGGCGAGCCGCGCCTGGCCGGAAGGAATTTCCGGGCATGGAGACGCAGCGTCGATGGCTCCGAAGGCGATGGCATCGAAAATTTCGCCGCTGCTCGCAGGCCGCACGCGCAGTTTCAGATGACGTTCGCCCACAGTGCGACTCTCGAGCACCTTGAACTCGCCATCGAACGCTGGCTCGGGAAAGGAATGGCCCCAGGGACCCGCCTCGCGCAGCTCGAGCGCCGTTGCGAGCGTCATTTCCTCGGGCGCAAGCTCTCCGTCCGTGTCGACGAAGCCTTGTGCCGCCGGATCGAGCCAGGCCGCGACCTCCTGCACGAAGAGCGCGCTGAAAGTATCGAGGTGCTCCCGGTTGAGGGTGAGCCCGGCAGCCATCGCGTGACCACCGAAGCGCTCGATCAGGCCCGGATGGCCCGTCGCAATGGCTTCGAGCACGTCGCGGATGTGTACGCCAGCGACCGAGCGCGCCGAGCCGCGCAGCGTCCCATCCTCGGCGCGCGCGAGCGCGATCACGGGTCGATGCACGCGGTCCTTGACGCGCGAGGCGACCAGGCCGACGACGCCCTGGTGCCAGGAGTCGTCGTACAGACAAAGACCCGCAGGTGTTTCGCCCAGTGCCTCGAGATGCAGCCGTCCGACGGCGGCCAGCGCCTCCGCCTGCATGCGTTGCTCGATCTCGCGCCTTTCGTCATTGAGCTCGCTCAAGCGCATCGCGAGTCGGCGAGCCTCGTCCATGTCGTCGGTCAACAGGCATTCCACGCCGAGGCTCATGTCGTCGAGGCGCCCGGCCGCATTGAGCCGTGGCGCCACGGCAAATGCGAAGTCCTGCGCCACCAGGCGCGGCTGCGTGCGCTGCGCCTGCTCGAGGAGCGCAGTGATGCCGGGTACGCACCGGCCGGCGCGCACGCGCTTCGTGCCCTGGGCCACGAGGATGCGATTGTTGTGGTCGAGCGGCACCAGGTCGGCGATGGTCCCGAGTGCGACCAGATCGAGGAGCTCGGCAACGCGAAACGCAGGCGCTCGATCGCCGCGTGCGCGGGCGACCGCCGCCATCAGGTAAAACGCCACACCCACCCCCGCGAGTGCGCGGCTGCCAAAACGACTGCCCGGCAGGTTCGGATTGACGATCGCTGCAGCGCGCGGGAGATCCGCTGGCGGCAAGTGATGATCGGTCACGAGCACTTCGATGCCACGGCGCGCCGCCTCGGCGACGCCCTGGTGGCTCGAGATCCCGTTGTCGACCGTCACGATGAGCCCGGGCGCCTGCTCCGCGGCCAGCGTTACGATTTCCGGCGTCAGCCCATAGCCGAACCGGAATCGGTTCGGAACGAGATACGTGGCGTTCTTGTGGCCGAGCCCGCGCAGCGCGCGCAACACCAGCGCGGTGCTGGTCGCACCGTCGGCATCGAAATCGCCGACCACCACGATGCGGGAGCCATTTTCGAGATGGCGCACCATGAGCTCGACTCCTGCCTCCAGCCCGTCGAGCGTGCTCACGGGCAGCAGCCGATCGAGCCCGAGCTCGAGCTCATCGCTCGAGCGGAGACCGCGGGCCGCATAGACGCGCCGTAGGACCGGGTGGACTTGTGGCAGGAAATCGCCGGCGATCATGCAGGCGCGTCGGCGGATCGGTGAGCCCTTCAAGTCAGCGCCTCGAACCCGGGGCGTGCGCGGCGCCACCAGCGCCTCGAGCTCCAGCGGGTGAGCAAAAGCAGGCGGTCATTGATATGCAGTTGCAGGCGGCCGATCCTTCCGCCTCGCAGTGCCGCGAGCGCGGGCAGAAACCAGTCGCGCTCGAGATCCGAGAGCACCTGCGCCGCAGATTTCGTTGGCGACTGCGCGCCCGTGAGTGCGACGATCATCGCCACGTCCCGAGCCAGGTCGAGCGCCTGAAATGAGCGTGGCACGGGGTCAGCCTCTCCTCCTCCCATAGTCCACAAACCGCGCAGGAACGCATCTTCGCTGCGCAAGGACGGGAGCGTCGCGGGCGGCTTGGGCGGCAATGTTCCGCCACCCCAGATCCACAAGCCGCTCAACGTCGGTGCGCCGCTCTCCTGGCGCGCGATATTAACGGGATGATCGTGCAGCCACATCTGAATTTCGGTCATGAGCCGCTTGAGAGCGGGAGCAGACGCGCCGCGCGGCAGCGCCGGCAGGATGTCGGCGCCTCTGACGCGGGCGGGGTCGACCGTATCGGCATCGAGATGCTCTGCGCTCAGCAGGTAGGCTTGCGCGTCCGCGCCGTCCATCAGACGAAAGCCGCTGGCCGAAAACGCCAGGTTGAAGCCATGCTCGAGCTCACGCCACGCCGCGGCCGAAAGGGCCGGCACTTCCATATCGAGGTAGACGCGATCGACGCCCGCTTCGAGATGTACACACCCGGCCAGCCACCATTGACCTTCGCGGGACGCGTCGTTGACCGGCGAATCCGCCCGACGCGCGACGGCCGCGACGGGAATCCTCGGTGGAAATGACAGTCCGATCCTCTGGCCCACCCACGCGCGCCAGTCGCGCGAGTCAGCGACGTCGCCTCGCGCCAGCGCGGTTTCGAGCGCCGGGAGCCGCGACCCTTCACGTGGCTGGGCGTTCTGATCGAAATAGAGATCCGTGAGGATCAAAGTGAAGTCGCGCAACTTGCGTTCTGCTATCGAGTGTCGGCCGCACAGGCGTTGTCTTATCGTACGCAGATGAAATTCGCTCTGCAGGGATCGACCTCCGCCAACCTCGTGCAGGCGTGCTCGATGAGCGAAATCCGCGTCGGCGAGCGCCTGATCCGCGCGAGTCTCATTCTGACCGCGACCGACATGCTGCTCGATTGGCCACCGCGCAACATCCGCGAGCTCAGCCCCGAACACCTGCAGCGAGCGCTCGACCTCGAGCCCGAGGTGATTCTGCTCGGCACTGGATCGCGGCAGGAATTTCCTGACGCGCATACGCTCGCAGCCGTGCATCGCGCCGGTGTCGGCATCGAAGTCATGGACACACGCGCGGCGTGCCGCACATACAACGTGCTGGTGCAGGAGGGGCGCAAGGTCGCCGCGGCGCTGATGCTGGATCCCGCCGGGGCTTGAGCGTGGTCGGTGGCTTGTCAGGCGAGCACACCGAGAGAAGACACAGGGAACAAAAGCTTCAATCACCAACCAATTATTCGAAGCTGACAGATTCGAACAATTGCACCTTCTTCTTGTTGTTCTGCGTTGTTC
>DATIEU010000565.1:0-3273 GCA_035455565.1 Steroidobacteraceae bacterium
AGCCTCCTCCGAGGATCCACGCGGGTCGGGGCACCCGCCGGAAAGCCGGCGAGGCGACGACCAGCGCACAGGGCGCCGCACCCGCGACGGTGCAGACACCGATGTTGTTGTGGAAACGACGAGCCGGGAGGCCCCGCGCGGGAGTGAAGGACCTGAAGTCGATCACCGATCCGCCGGCCGGCTCGGAGGGCCCGGCGGCAGGAGGGACCTGAGGCCGCTCATGCCTTTCCGGGTTTGAGCCGATGACTATCCGTCAGCTTCTGCTCCGTGACGGTGTCGGCGGACAAGCGCCCGCGCTGTTCGGCTCGTGGGTCAGTTTCGACGCCCGGGGGCTGAACCCGCGGGATATCGTCTGCCTCCAGGCACCGCGTCGACATCTCGCGTGGCGAGGATGCCGTTCGCAGCTGCCCTCAGTACGATGGAGTCACCGGCCCATCGGTGGTGTGATCCGGTGCAGTGGGCCCTGAGGACGCACTGCAATGGTCAACGAGGTCGTTCGGTGCCGGTTGCCTCGAGTGGCCTCGTGCCGTCTCAGGCTGTCTCGCGCCGGCTGCGACCTTCTTCCACCGTCCCGGTGATTGGGGTGCTTCATGCTCGTGCTCTGAGAGCGACGAGCGCGAAGCGGTCTCCACGCTGATCTGAGATCGAACGTGGAGTGTGGCGACTAATCGCCACTGACGAATGGATTGACGTTACGCTCGTCGTTGACGCGTGTCAAGTCGGCAGGGAACGTCGGCAGGGAACGTCATCGGCGCATGGCGACGCCTGGCGATTCCTGGCGACGACGTTCGCGCGCTTGCGGCTTGTTGCCGTGCAAGGGGTCACAGTCCAGAAGTCGCTGCGCGTCTCGGATCTCTTTCTTGCTCGCCTGCTTTGTTGCGACGCGTTCGTAGCGCGGTGACGCGTAAACCGGCACGTCGTGACCATCGCTGCGGGTGATGACTCGAACGAGTTGTTCGGGCACGTAGCGATAGCTGTGAATGAACCAGCCGGAGTCCCGCCGCTCCCACACTCGCGTGGTGTCTACGCGGAAGCGTCGAATCTCCGCTGCGCTCGAGACGTCGATGCCGAATGCGCGAAGCGCAGTTTGTGTCTTGAGGAACCGGCCGCCGCGATATCCGCGCCAGGACTCGCGCCGGTAGCAAAGCAATCCCGTAATCGGATGAACGTACAAGCCGCTGACTGGGACGAGTCCCGACCAGCGAATGTGGTGCAGACTCCCGTCTGGACTGAGCGAGACGTGCTGCGCCACCTCCCAGCGGATGTGGTCGAAGATGTGCTGGCCGCTCAGTGAACGGCTGTCGAGATTGCGAACGATCTCCGACCAGACCTTGTTCCAAGGACGTCCGACCTGCTTTCGCAGGTATCGGCGCAGCGGTCCGAGGAGGTCGGAGAACTCCTTGGCGTTCCAGCCGTACTGATGACGCCGCGCGATCGGTGCGCGCGTCGGTCCGTGATCCTCGGCGTCGTGCTCGTTCTTTCCGAGTCGTCGTCCCCACTTCGTGCTCGGATTTCCGTGGCCACGTCGTGGCCGTTCGGTGACCACCTTCGCCATGTCGCTTCGCATAGGTCTTCCTCCCCTACGTCATAGGTCACCTCCTCTGAAGAAACGCGTTGGAAGCATGCGCTCAATCCTCGCCACGAGAGCCGAACAGAATACCGCATCTCCGGTCAGAGCGCATCCAGCATGACGAGACGCGAAGTTGCGCTCCATCCTCGAAGATCGCAGCGCTGGCGCCATCGTCGCCGACGATGCGACACTGGTCCTGGACGGTGATGGGCAATGGGAACTCTGATCGTTGTTGACTGCGAGGCGCCGTTCGGCGTCGGCGCGCCGTCCGTGGGCGACATGACGGAGTTCGGCGCCGTCGACTTCAACGCGCTTCGAGAAGGGCGCACCGAGACCTTCCACGGCACGGACTGCTCCGAGGAGACGTTCAGCAAGTTCCGCGAATGGCTCAAACCTCGGAAGCCTGTTGTCTTCGTCTCGGACAACCCGGCCTACGACTTCCAGTGGGTCAACTTCTACTTTTGGCGCTACTTCGGCGAGAACCCGTTCGGGCACTCCGGCCGGCGTATCGCCGACTTCTACGCTGGCCTGGTCGGCGACTTCCGCAGCACGCAGAAGTGGAAGCGACTGCGGCGGACCAAGCACGATCATCACCCTGTCCACGACGCGCTCGGCAATGCCGAGGCGCTCATCCGGATGCTCGACGGAGAGAGGTGAGCGAAGCAGGTTCGCTCCAACACGTCAAATGCGGATCGTCGCCCTCAGCGACCAGCACGGGTTTCTTCCAGACATCCCACCGTGCGATCTCTTGATCGTGGCCGGTGACGTGTGCCCGGACCGCTTCGGACCGTTCATGGCCGTCCACGATCCGCATCAGCAGCAGGCGTGGTTCGATCGAGAGGTCCGACCGTGGCTGGCGGCTGCGCCCGCCACGCACAAGCTCCTCACATGGGGAAACCACGATTGGTGTGGGCAGGCTTGCAGCTTTCTCTCGGACTCGCCGGCGCACGCGCGCTCGACGAACCTTCAGATCCTCGTGGACGAGGCAACTACGATACCGTGCTCCGATGGCACGAAGAGACACGTGTCCGTGTGGGCGACGCCGTGGTCAAACAGGTTCATGCGCTGGGCGTTCATGAAGAAACCGAGCGAGCTCGAGGCGGTGTACGCGGCAATTCCTGAAGGCATCGACATCCTCGTGTCGCATCAGCCGCCGCTGTACTACGGGGACCGCACCTTCAACCTTGACGCTGGCCGCGTCGAGCACGTTGGAAGCCGCGAGCTGCTGGACGCGGTCGAGCGAGTGCGGCCGCGGATCGTGGTCTGTGGACATGTTCACGGGGGCTTCGGTCGGTACGAACACCAGGGGATTCCGATTTACAACGTCAGCGTGGTCGATGAAGCGTACCGGTTCGTCCACGCGCCGACGATCATCGATCTGCCGGGTCTCTGAGCACGAGCCTGCGTTCAGCGATTCGCACTGTTCATTAATTCTGAACGCCGATCTCTCTGATCCCTCAACGCGCTATACGGTGCGATATACGAGGTCGTTATGCCATCGCAAGAAGTCGACGCTCGGCGCATCAGCCGCGGTCGCGGGAACGACCAGTGAGGACCCGTGCAGCGGATAGTAAGATCGGCCGTTCTGATAGTCCTCCTTGAGCCGCGGACTGACCTCGAGTCGATACTCTGGTGTGATCGTCAGGTAGCCCTGATCGAACAGCCGGTGTAAATCGGCACGGAGCAAGACGCCGTTGCGGACG
>DATIEU010000566.1:0-7467 GCA_035455565.1 Steroidobacteraceae bacterium
GCCGCCTATGCGCCGGCAAGTCTCACACTGCCGAGCACGGATGGTGCGACACCCAAGGCGCTCTGGTCCGAAGCGACGCTCTTTGTCCCGATCGGCGATCTGCGCGGGATTCGCGAAATCGCCGTCGCGCGCTGGGGTCAGCAGGCGCTCGACCTGCAACCGGCGGAATACGACGGCCTCAAGGGCGTGAGCGCGCGCGTCGATCTCACGGATTTGCGTAGCGGTCAGACGCGTGAGCTGCGGCTCGAGCTCGCACTGGCCGGGACGCGCGCGTTTCGCGCCTTGCCTTTAGCAGGCGTGACCACGGTACAACTGCGCTCCGCGTGGCCGCACCCGAGCTTCGATGGCGCGTTTCTGCCCGCTTCGTACACGGTCAACCAGCAAGGGTTCGATGCACGCTGGCAGGTGCTCGAGCTCAATCGCGGTTTTCCGCAGGCCTGGTCCGAACAGCAAGTCAGCGGCGCGCAGCTCGTGGATGCCGGGTTCGGCGTGAGCCTGTATCAACCGGTCGACATCTATCAGCGCGGCGAGCGCGCGCTCAAATACGCCGTGCTCTTCATCGCGCTCACCTTCATGAGCGTGTTTCTGTGGGAGCACCTGGCCGGCCAGCGTATCCACGCCATGCAGTATCTGTTCGTCGGCCTGGCGCTGTGCGTCTTCTACCTGTTGCTGATCGCGTTGAGCGAGCACCTGCGGTTCGCAGGGTCGTACCTGATCGCTGCGGCCGCGCAGGCTCTGCTCATCGGTATCTATCTCGGGAGCGGCCTCAAGGACGGGCGCGTGGGCGTCGTGGTGGCGGGTGCGCTGGGTGCCGTCTACGGTCTCTTGTACCTGCTCATTCTTTCCGAAGATTACTCGTTGCTGCTCGGTGCGACCTTTGTCTTCGTGGCGCTCGCCGCCGCCATGTGGGTGACGCGGCGGACCGACTGGTATGGCGTGGGCGATCGCACGCGGCGCGCCATCTCCGAGGACGCCTGAGCAGCGAAGCGGCGGTTGGTCAGGCGGCTTTGCCGGCGGCGAGTTGGCGCAGCACGTAGTGCAGGATGCCGCCGTGGCGGTAGTACTCGCGCTCCTTCGGCGTGTCGATGCGCACGCGTGCTTCGAAGCGGATGGGCTTGCCGCTGGTGGGCGTCGCTGTCACCGTCACCGTTCGCGCATTCCCGCCATCGACGCCCGAGACGCTGTACGTCTCCTTGCCCGTGAGGCCCAGGCTGTGGGCGCTCTCGCCTTCGCGGAATTGCAGCGGCAGGACACCCATGCCGATGAGGTTGGAGCGATGGATGCGCTCGAAGCTTTCGGCAACGACCGCCTTGACGCCGAGCAACATCGTGCCCTTGGCAGCCCAGTCGCGCGATGAGCCGGTGCCGTACTCCTTGCCGGCGAGGATGACGAGCGGCGTCTTTTCCCCTTTGTATCGCATCGCCGCGTCGTAGATGCTCATCTGTTCGCCGCTCGGCACGTGCACCGTCACGCCGCCCTCCGTTCCGGGGAGCAGGAGGTTGCGCAGGCGGATGTTCGCGAACGTGCCGCGCATCATCACTTCGTGGTTGCCGCGCCGGGCGCCGTAAGAATTGAAGTCGACGGGCTTCACGCCGAGATCCATGAGGTACTTCGCCGCCGGGCTGGTCTTCGAAATATTGCCGGCAGGGGAGATGTGATCGGTGGTCACCGAGTCGCCGAGCAAGGCAAGCACCCGCGCCCCGGCGATGTCGCCGACCGGATTGGGCCGCATGCCCATGCCGTCGAAGTACGGCGGATTCTTCACGTACGTCGAATCGTCGTCCCACGCGTAGATCTTTCCCGCCGGCACACGGATCGAATTCCAGTGCTCATCGCCAGCGAAGACGCTTGCGTAGCTCTTGCGGAACATGGCCGGATCCACGGTCTTGAGGATCGTGTCCTGCACGTCGTGATCGTTGGGCCACACGTCCTTGAGATACACCGGCTTGCCGTCGGTGCCGAGTCCAAGCGGCTCGCTGGTGAGGTCCACGTCGAGCGAGCCGGCCAGCGCATACGCGACCACGAGCGGCGGCGAGGCGAGGAAGTTCATCTTCACTTCCGGATGAACGCGACCCTCGAAATTGCGATTGCCCGAGAGCACCGCGCAGCCGACGATGTCGCCCTGTCGTACGCCCTCGGAAATCTCCGGGCGCAATGGTCCGGAATTGCCGATGCAGGTCGTGCATCCGTAACCCACGGTGAAGAACCCGACCGCGCCCAGGTCGTCGAGCAGGTTGGCGCGCGCCAGGTAGTCCGTGACGACACGCGAACCCGGTGCCAGGCTCGTCTTGACCCAGGGCTTGGCGGTCAATCCGCGCTTGCGTGCATTGCGGGCGAGCAGTCCCGCGCCGACCATCACCGCAGGATTGGACGTGTTGGTACAACTCGTGATGGCGGCAATCAGCACCGCGCCATCCTTGAGCTCGAAGGTGCTGCCGCCGCTCGTTACCGCCGCACGTCCGGTTGCCTGGGGATTCTTCTCGGCCCGCTCCACCGCCATCTTTTTCTGGTTCTGCTGGTAGGTGGCCTTGGCCGTGCGCAACGGCACGCGATCCTGCGGACGGCGCGGGCCCGCGAGGCTTGGCTCGACGTTGCCGAGGTCGAGCTCCAGGACGTCGGTGTACTGTGCCGGCGCCTGGCCATTGTCGCGCCACAGGCCCTGGGCCTTCGCGTACGCACTGACGCGCGCGATGTGTTCCGGCGAACGCCCCGAGAGCTCGAGATAGCGCAACGTCTCCGCATCGATCGGGAACATGGCGCAGGTGCTGCCGAACTCGGGCGACATGTTGGCAATCGTGGCGCGATCGGCGAGTGGCAGCGCCGCGAGGCCGTCGCCGAAGAACTCCACGAACTTATCGACCACGCCCTTCTTGCGCAGCATCTCGGTCACGGTGAGGACCAGGTCGGTCGCTGTCGCGCCCGGCTTGAGGCTGCCACTCAGGCGAAACCCGATCACCTGCGGAATCAGCATCGTCACCGGCTGGCCGAGCATCGCGGCTTCCGCCTCGATGCCGCCGACGCCCCAGCCGAGCACGCCGAGGGCATTGACCATCGTGGTGTGCGAATCGGTGCCGACGAGCGTGTCCGGATAGGCCCAGCGTACGCCGTCGCGCTCATCGTCGAAGATGACGCGCGCCAGATGCTCGATGTTCACCTGGTGCACGATGCCGGTGTTGGGCGGCACCACCTTGAAGTTATCGAAAGCGGTCTGCCCCCAGCGCAGGAAGGCGTACCGCTCGAGGTTGCGTTGGAACTCGATTTTGTTGTTGATGGCGAGCGCGCGCGGCGAGCCGTATTCGTCCACCTGGACGGAGTGGTCAATCACCAGCTCCGCGGGAGCGAGCGGGTTGATGCCCTCGGGCTTGCCGCCGAGACGGGTCATCGCCTCGCGCATGGCGGCCAGGTCCACCACCGCGGGGACCCCGGTGAAATCCTGCATGATGACGCGCGCGGGCGTGAAGGAAATCTCGTAGCCCGGTTGCGCCTGCGGATCCCACGCGAGCAGCGCCTCGATGTCGGCGCGCGTGACATTGACGCCATCCTCGAAGCGCAGCAGGTTCTCGAGCAGCACCTTGAGTGAGAAGGGCAGGCGCTCGACGCGCTGGCCGCGCAGTGCCGCCAGGCTGAAGATCTGGTACGTGCGGCTGCCGACCTGCAACGACGTGCGGGTCTTGAAACTGTCGAGCATGGATCCTCCGGGGAGCAACCCGGCGCATGGCCGGGCGAAGTGCGCGCCAATTATACCGGCATCGACGCCGCGATCGCACTCGATGCCGCGTATGTGCGCGGCGCGAGCGCGCGCGCAATCACGGCGCCACCCAGGCATTCCTCGCCCGAATAGAAGACGGCCGACTGTCCCGGCGTGATGGCGCGCTGCGGACGCTCGAACGTTACGAGCGTTCCGTCCGCGTCAAGTTCCACCGTGCAACTCTGGTCGGCCTGACGATAACGCGTCTTGACGGAACAACGCAGGACACGTGCGGGCGGCTGCGAAAGCCAGTGTGGTGCTTCCGTGCGCAGCGCGCTCGCGTGCAGCAGCGGGTGGTCGCTTCCCTGGACCACGGTGAGCACGTTACGTGCCGGATCTTTTGCGGCCACGTACCACGCCGCTTCTGCACCGTGCGCGAGTCCGCCGATGCCGAGCCCCTGGCGCTGGCCGAGTGTGTAGTACATGAGCCCTTCATGGCGACCGATGACCTCGCCGCTGGGGGTCTCGATGAAGCCGGGCTGCGCGGGCAGATAGCGCGACAGGAATTCGCGGAAGGGGCGCTCGCCGATGAAGCAGATGCCGGTGCTGTCCTTCTTGTCGTAAACCGGCAGCACGGCTTCGCGCGCGATCTGGCGCACGGCACTCTTGTCGAGATGACCGATCGGGAATAGGACCTGGGGCAGGACGGCGGGGTCTATGGAATGCAGGAAGTAGCTCTGGTCCTTGGAGGGATCGCAGCCTTTCAGGAGCTTGTACCGCTCGCCATTCCGCGCGATGCGGGCGTAGTGTCCTGTTGCGAAGTGGGTCGCACCGAGGCGACGCGCATACTCCAGGCAGACACCGAACTTGATTTCACGGTTGCACAGCACGTCGGGATTCGGCGTGCGCCCGGCCTGGTACTCGCGCAGAAAGTCCGCGAACACGCGCTCGCGGTACTGGGCAGCGAAAGTCGCCTTGTGCAACGGGATGTCAAGAACGTCGCAGACCCGGCGCGCATCCTGGTAGTCCTCCGCCGCGGTGCAATAGCCTGCCTCGTCCTCTTCCCAGTTGCTCATGAAGAGGGCCTGCACGCGGTAGCCCTGGCGCTGGAGCAGCAGGGCGGCCACGGCGGAGTCGACTCCGCCGGAGAGAGCGACGATGACGAGGGGCTGTTCGGGTGGCATGCCCGCCATTTTATAGGAGGGCAATGCCTGCCTTGACGATGGCTTTCAGACGACCGCAGCGCGCGCCTCGATCGCATCGGGTGGGACGTGGTGCAACAAGGTCAGCGGATAGCGCGTCCCGGCGAGCCAGTCGTCCACGCAGCGCATGACGAGCGGCGAGCGCAGGCGGCTCGTATGCGCCAGCAGTTGCGCGCGCGAAAACCAGTGTGTGCTCACGATGCCGTTGTCGAGCTCGCGCGCGGGCTCGTGCCGGAGCAGCGCTCCACCAAAGGCCACCCGCAGATAGGAGCGGGCGGTGCCCGGGTTCTTCCAAAGGTAGATGCCGACGACGAACTGCGGCTCGAAGTGCCAGGCCGTCTCCTCGAGCGTCTCGCGCACCACGGCTTCGATCAGCGTCTCGCCGTCTTCCACGTGCCCGGCGGGTTGGTTGAAGACGCGCCGCCGCGCCACGCGTTCCTCGACGACGAGAAATCGGCCCCGTTCCGCCGCGACCGCCGCGACGGTGAGCTCAGGCTTCACGATCATTTCGGAAGTATAGACGGAGCGTCAGCCGCGCATCATGCGCACTTCGGGCTCGGGCTCGCTGGCGTGCCAGACTTCGTCGAAGTAGCTGCGGTACTTGCGGGCTACGGCGGTATCGTTCATGTCGGACATGCCGTCCCAGCGCGTCGACTGCAGCCGGTAGACCAGAGCGTGATCGTCGGCGATGAGGAACGCCGAAGCGTTGTTGCGCAGGTCCGCGTGGACGTTGCGCAGGTCGATATAGGTGGTCAACCGCCGCGCCATGGCCAGGAAGCGGTTGCCCTCGCGAATGGTGCGCGCTGGCTCCGAAATGAGGACGCGCACGCGCGCATAGCTGCGTCCGAGCACTAGTCTCTTCACGACCTCGAGAAAGCCGTGCTGATCGTAGAGCTGCGGCTCGAGATCGGGCGTGTAGATGCAGACGTTGCGACGCGCAGTGCCGGCCACCTTGACGACGGCCTGGCGGACTTCGTCGATGGTCGTGAGGATGCTGCGTGAGGGCGCCACTTCGGGAAGGGCGACGGCCTGCACTACGGACTGCACGAGACCCATCATGGGTTCAATCGCCTCGCCATGCGCTGATGCGGAATGCCCACTTCGTCGAATACCGGTCCCTGTGGTCTGAAAGCGTGGCGCAGATAGAACTCGAGAGCGTGAACCTGCGCATGGAGAAATACGTTCTTCATTCCTTGACGGCGCGCTTCTGTCACGAGCCACTCCAGCAGTTCTCCCCCCAAACCCCGACCACGGAATTCAGCCAGAACTGCGAGGCGCCCAATCTTACCGGTGGGTTCGAGCCGGCCCGTGCCAACTGCATCACGTTTCGCGGTGAGTGCCAGCGCATGGACACAGTCAATATCGGCATCGTCCCATTCGTCGGCCTCGGCGATGCCCTGCCCGACGATAAAGACCGCGCGACGCACGCGCTCGAGCGCTGCGCGATCGCGTTGCCATGTGGCGACAGTGATTGTGAAATTTGTGTCCAGCGAAGCTAGATATTGCGCGCGAGCCGCGCGGCGAGACCAACGTACTCAGCAGGTGTTAAATCGAGCAGCCGCTGGCGTACATCGGCCGGCAAATCAAGCGAGTTGATGAAGGCATGCAGGCGCTCCCGATCTACGGGCTGGCCGCGTGTGAAGGCCTTCAGGCGTTCGTAGCCGTCCGGGACGCCTTGCGCACGCATGACCGTTTGCACGGGCTCAGCGAGGACCTCCCAGGCAGCATCGAGGTCGGCTCGCAGGCATGCCGGATCGGCCTCGAGACGGTCGACCCCACGTTTCAGGGCCTGCAAGGCGAGCAGGGACTGGCCGAGCGCCACGCCGATGTTGCGCATCACGGTGGAGTCGCTCAGATCCCGCTGCCAGCGGGAGACAGGAAGCTTCTCGGCGAAGTGCCGCAACTGAGCGTTCGCCAGACCGAGGTTGCCCTCGGCGTTCTCGAAGTCGATCGGATTCACCTTGTGAGGCATCGTGGATGAGCCGACTTCGTTCGCAGCCACGCGTTGGCGGAAGTATCCCAGCGAAATGTATCCCCAGAAGTCGCGCGCCGCGTCGAGCAGCACGGTGTTGATCCCCCCGAGCGCGTCGCAATACTCCGCCACCCAATCGTGCGGCTCGATCTGCGTCGAGTAGGCATTCCACTCGAGACCGAGCGACTCGACGAAGGTCTGGGCGAGCTTGGGCCAGGGTACGTCAGGGAAGCCCGCGACGTGCGCGTTGAAGTTGCCTACCGCGCCGTTGAACTTGCCGAGGATCGCGACCCGCTCGAACCGCTCCTGGGCCCGGCGCAACCGCGCTACGAAATTGGCGACTTCCTTGCCGAGCGTGGTGGGGCTCGCAGGCTGACCGTGCGTGCGCGCGAGCATCGGCGTCTCGGCCTGCGCGTGGGCGAGCGTTCGCAGCTGGCCGATGAGTGCCGCGAGCGCCGGCACCAATTGCTCGCGGCGGGCGGCCGCCAGCATGAGCGCATAGGCGAGGTTGTTGATGTCTTCCGAGGTGCAGCCGAAATGCACGAACTCGAGCTGCGGGGCCTGCGCACCGGCCGTCTGCAGCCGCTCCCGCACGTAGTACTCCA
>DATIEU010000567.1:0-2947 GCA_035455565.1 Steroidobacteraceae bacterium
CCCGCGGATGAAAATCGAGATCGAGGTGACGGCGCTGAAACGATCCAGCCCAGTGGCTACTTATCGCTCCGCCGCATCATCTTCCTGATCTCGGCGACGTGCTGCTCCTCCGCGGCGACCTGGTCGCGGGCGTATTCCTCGAGCATGATGCTCTTGCCCTGGACCATTTCTAGCAGCTCGCGGTAATCGGCCAGACCCTGTTCTTCGTGCTCCAGCGCTTCCTTGAGAATGTCATCGACGCTGTGCTTGTGCGTCTCGAGCAGGCGCCCGATCTTGAGCGAGGGATGACCGCCCAGCGCCGTGACGTGTTCTCCAGCGAGGATCGAGTGCGCGGTGGCCTCGGTGGCCTGGCCGCGGAGCCAGGCGACGATCGGAATGCGGTGATGACCAAAGATCATGAAGCTGTAGTGCATGTAACGCACCACGCCGGCGAGCTCGAGCTCGAGGATACGGTTCAGCACCTCGACGGTCTTGGCGGTATCGAGCGATGCGCTGCGTGAGTTGGCCATGGCGGTTTCCTGATGAGGTAAGAGATCACGCCCGGAGAGGGCTCGGCGCGGAGCGAAAGAGCTGGCGCACTTCGCCATCGTTGATGCGCTCCGTGTACGTGCCGCGAGTGTACGCGCTGATGACCCGCCGCCAGAAACTCACTGCACCCGGGTTGCGCAGGTACTCGGTGACTTCCCACTGGCCGGCGAAGCGGTTGAAGATGAGTTGCGCGGCGTCCCGGCCCACGCCCAGGCGGCGGAACTTCCGCAGCACAAAGAATTCTGACAGGCGGTGATCGATGGGCGAACGCGCCTGCGCGGTCGCGGGCGGGCGCACGATGAGCGCGAAACCTGCGGGCTGTTCGTCTTTGAGAATCAGCAGTGGATGGGAGCGGTCATCGGCGAACCAGCGCGCGAGCAGGTCGGGCTCGCGATGGCCGTATTCGCCCAACACCGGAAAGATGCCGGTATTGAGCGTGGCGAGGTCGCTCAGGTAATCGCGGTAGACGCTCTGTATCCACTTGCGGTCCTCTGCCGACCTCTTCGCATCACGGATACTGACCGCCACTGGTGCCTCGAAAGCCGGGCAGCGACTGCGCCGGCGGGGACAAACCCGGGCTGGCGTGAACGCCAGCCCCGGGAAGTCCGGATCAGATCAGCTTAAGTCTTACGGGTTCGGCGTTTCGGCGGGAGCTTCCGCCGGAGCCTGAGCAGCGGCGTCAGCGGCCGCGTCAGCTGCCTGCCCAGCCGCATCCGCAGCGGCGCCAGTGGCGTCCGCGGCAGCGTCTGCGGCCTGACCGGCGCTGTCAGCCGCCTGGCCAGCGGCATCGGCCGCCTCCGAAGCGGAATCAGCAGCGTCCCCGCCACCGCCGCCACACGCGCCGAGCACGAAGGCTGCAGCGAGGGCGCTAAGAGCAAGTTTGATCTTCATCTCGGTACCCCGAAAAGATTTGAAGGTTGTCGTTCACACGCGAGGCAGCAAACAAACTTTTGTCTCGTTAATGCACCCCGTCGCGGCGGCGCATTCTAGAGTGTTTAAGGGGGTTTTTAAACTGGAAGCCTCTGTTCTGTAGGCGTTTTGCGACGAGTTGTAAAGCGCTTTTGCGTCGCCTATCGGCAACGGTCGCGTGAGTGATTCATGCGGTGCATGTTGTGTCTCCCAGTCCTGCACAGCTCTTGCGAGTCATGCTGCGCACGCGCGGCGAAGCGCACAAGTGGCGGTGCAACTGACCCGTCGGCTGGCCGGCCCATGGCCCAAGCCCCGGCAATAGTGTTAAATGCTTGAATAGATTGACAATCCAGAGGCACATGATGACTCCCGCCGAACTCCCGCAGCTCTACTCTGACCACTTGCGGACGGTCGCACAGCGCACCGAGCGCGCGCTCGAAACCGCGGGCCACGACACGTTGATCGTCTACTCCGGCTCACCGGGTCTGCAGTTCCTCGACGACGCGACGTATCCGTTCAAGGTCAATCCGCAGTTCAAGGCGTGGCTGCCACTTCTCGATAACCCCGACTGCTTCGTCGTGTATTCACCGGGGCGGCGCGCCACGCTGGTGTTTCACCAGCCGCAGGACTATTGGTACAAGCCCGCGTCGACGCCGACCGATTTCTGGGTCGAGCATTTCGACCTGCGCGTCGTGCACTCGCTCGCAGGCGCGCGCGAACATCTGCCGCGCTCGCTCGCCAACGCCGTGGCAATCGGCGAGTTGCCGGCAGGGGTGAGCGCCTGGGGCTTCGGTCATGTCAACCCGCGTGCGTTTCTCGATCAGCTCGACTTCGACCGCGCGCGCAAGACGCCGTACGAGCTCGAATGCATGCGCCGCGCGAGCACCATCGCGGTGCGCGGTCATCACGCGGCGGCGCGCGCGTTTCATGCGGGCGAGTCAGAGTACGCGGCACACATGGCGTATCTTGAAGCTTGCGGGCATCGCGAGGAGGAGATGCCGTACAACAACATCGTGGCGTTCAACGAGAACGGCGCCGTGCTGCACTACCAGCACCTCGAGCGCCGGTCGCCCGCCGAGCGACGCTCGTTCCTGATCGACGCAGGCGCGCAGTTCCATGGGTATGCCTGCGACATCACGCGCACGCACGCGGCACGCGACGGCGATTTCAAGGCGCTCGTCGACGCCGTCGACCGCGTGCAACAGTCGCTGTGCGCCGAGGTGCGGCCCGGCCTCGACTATCGCGAGTTCCACCTGCTCGCGCACCAGCGCCTCGCCGGGCTGCTGCGAGAGGCGGGAGTGATCCGGATCGACGCCGGCAAAGCGGTCGAGTCCGGGTTGAGCGCGGTGTTCTTCCCGCACGGGCTCGGCCACCTGCTCGGCCTGCAGGTGCACGATGTCGGCGGCTTCCTGCGCGACAAGACCGGGAACACCATCGCCAGGCCGCCCGGTCACCCTTACCTGCGTCTCACGCGCCCGCTCGAGCAGGGATTCGTCGTGACGGTCGAGCC